>NZ_JBBXMW010000008.1:0-235029 GCF_038442325.1 Methylorubrum subtropicum
GCCGCACAGCGTGGCCGCCAGGGCGACCAGCAGAACCTCGTCCAGGGGATGGCGCGCGTTGGCGGCGCGCGGGTCCGGCACCGCCGAAAACAAACCCTGCACTTCCAGCATCGATCACCTCCTGTCTATAAGGAGGCGTCAACGCATGGCCTTCAACGCGGATCGACGCGCCGAAAAGTCATATGCGATAGCCCTGCCGCAAGGGGGAGGGTGGGCCCCGAAGGGGGTCGGGAGAGGGGAACCCCGTTTCCGGAGATGACGGGTCGACGGCGGCCAAGCAGAGCCGTCGCGCTGCCCCTCCCCCGTCCGCTCCGCGGACACCCTCCCCCGCAGAGGGGGGAGGGACTTGCGTCGCCTTTTACGGTCGCCGCTTAGTTCTTGATTTTTCGAGACTTTGTGACGCGTCGGCTGAGGCCGGTCGCCACCTTCGGACCTTGGCTCAGTGGTGACCGGATCGAACCGCACGCCCTGCAGCACCGTCGGGGCGCCGGGCCGACGCGGCGCGCACGGTGACGACGGAAGGCCGGTCAGATCGCCGGTTCGAGCAGGGGCGGGAAGTGCTCCATGAAGCGCACGCCGTCCCACAACTCGACATTGGCCGCGCCGACGCGGCGGCGCGCCTGGGCCACGGCCTCGCCGTCGTCCTTCGCCGAGATCGCTTCGCTCAAGAGGATGTGTCCGCTCGCGCTCAGCACGAGCACGCGGTAGGCGGCGGGCAGTTCCAGGCAGATCGGGGGGCCGACGAAGAGGGGCAAAGAGGAGCTCCATGTCCGTTCAGGCGGGAGCGCGGAGGTCTCTCAGCCGCTGGCGCCCGGGAAGACCGTGCCAGCGATGAATCAAGTGTAAACGCTCTTAACATCGGCGCAAGCGGAGCGGGTACCGGGCGGCCTGCGTCGGAACCGCCCAGGCAGGCTTCAATGTAACTTGGGCCCCACGAGGAAGCGCTCGCGATCGACCGAGTTCAGCGAGAGGCGCAGCGGGCGGCCGTCGCGGTTGACCGTCAGCGGCACGCGCACGCCGGCCTCGCCCAGCGCCCAGACCTGCCGGAAGAACCCCGCCAGATCCGCCACCGGCTCGCCCGCCACCTCCGCCAGCACGTCGCCGGGGCGCAGGTCCGCGGCCTCCGCCGGTCCCGTGTCGGTCAGGCCCATCACGACCACGCCGTCCTCGGTCTCGGTGGCGTAGAGGCCGAGCCAGGGCCGGGGCCGGCGGTCGGCCCGGCCGCGGGTCTCGAGGTCGGCGAGGATCGGCGGCAGGAGTTCGATCGGCACCACCATGTTGATCGCCCGCGCGCCCGATTGGCCGCCCTGCTGGAGTTGGAGCGAGCCGATGCCGAGGAGGTCGCCCCCCGGCCCGATCAGCGCCGTGCCGCCCCATTGCGGATGGGAGGGGGCGGTGAACAGCGCCTCGTCGAGGACGTACTCCCAGTAGCCCGCAAATTCCTGGCGCCCGACCAGCTCGACCGCGAGGCTGTGCCCGCGCCCGCCCGCCCCCGCGATCACGGCGCGATCCCCGATCCGTAGCGTGGCCGAGGAGCCGAGCCGCAGGGCGGGCAGGCCGAGATCGCCGAGCGCCTGGACGAGGCCGAAGCCGGTCACCGCGTCGTAGCCGACGACGTGGGCGGGCACGAAGCGCCCGTCATGGGTGGTGAGCCACACGCTCTCGGCCTCGATCACGAGGTAGCCGATGGTGAGCACGAGGCCGTCCTCGCGGATCACCACGCCGTTGCCGGCCCGCTCGGTGCCGAGCGTCTCGGCGGTGAAGGCCTCCGCCGGCACGCGCGAGGACAGCGACACCACCGAGGTCAGCGCCCGTTCGAGATCGTAGGTGTAGTCGCCCGCTTTCGGCTGCTGGGCGGCCGGGATCCTGAATTCGCCGTGCGCGGCCATGCGCTCCCTCTCCCGCGACGTCCCGTTGCCCCGAACAAGATAGGCGACCGGGTCGCCGCCGACAGCCGCCTGACGCGCGGGCGATCGCTTGCAGCGATCACCCTGGTTCATGCTTGGCCTCAAACGCCGGCGGCCGCCTCCCCGCGGCCTTAGGCTTCTCGCTCCGTTAGAGCATCGTCCCGAAAGGTGGTTTCCGGCTTTTGGAAAAAGACGATGCGGCACAGTAAGGTAGACGCCTCGGCTTCGCCGAGGCCACTGCACGGGGCGCTCTTCGCGCCCGGCCATGCAGACATCCCTCTCGCGAGCGATGGCGTCGAGGGTGCGCGCGATGGCGTGGGATGGCCCCATCCGGTCGATGGCGCGCGCCGTCGCCCTCCGATAGATTGCCCGCAATGCTCCCGCCAGACGGACGATCCCGAGCCCGCCCGCATGCCTGACCCATCGCCGATCGAGAGGGACCGGGCCGTGGCGCCGCGTGACGGGGCCGGCGGCGAGGACGCGATCCTCGCGGCCCTCCTCCAAAGAATCGCCGGGCGGGACGAGGCGGCGCTGAAGGCGCTCTACGCGCGCACGGCAGCGAAACTTCTCGGCCTGATCCTGCGTATCCAGCGCGATCGGAGCTTGGCCGAGGACGTGCTTCAGGACGTGTATCTGCGGATCTGGCACGCGGCCGGATCGTATGCGCCCGCGGCGGGGGCGCCGCTGCCCTGGCTGTGCGCCATCGCGCGCCACCGGGCCATCGACGGGATGCGCCGTAAGAGCGAGGTCACGATGCCCTCGGGCGAGGCCGGCGACGCGTATTGGGAGCGGCTCGCCGCACCGGGCGGCGGCGAGGATGCGATCCTCGACCGCGACGCCCTGGTGGCGTGCCTGTCGCGGCTCGACCCGACCCAGCGCGACTGCGTGGTGCTGGCCTATTGCGAGGGCTGGTCGCGCGACGAGCTGGCCGCGCGCTACGGCCGCCCGGTCAACACCGTGAAGACCTGGCTGCACCGGACGCTCGCCGCCCTGAAATCCTGCCTGGAGCCGGGCGCATGACCGAGCGGGAGAGCGACGACGCGCGCGGGATGCGCGCGGCCGAATACGTGCTCGGCACCCTCGATGCGGGCGAGCGGGCGGCGTTCGAGCTGGAGCGCACGGTCGATCCGGCGACCGAGGCGGCGTTGCAGGCCTGGGAGCGGCGGCTTGCCCCCCTGGCGCGGGCGGTGCCCCCGGTCGCGCCGAGCCCCGAGCTGTGGGGGCGCATCGCCGCGGCCCTGCCGTCCGGCGGGGCGGGGCAGGGGGCGGCGCTTCCCTCTGCCGCCAACGACGATCGCCTGCGCGACCTCGTCCGAAAAGTCCGGTTCTGGCGCCGCGCCACCGTGGCGGCGGGGGCGGCGGGGCTCGCCGCCGCCGGCCTCGCCCTGGCCTTGACGGGATCGTTGCGACCGACGCCGCCGGGCGGGCGCTCGGTCGCCGTGGTGACGAGCGGCGGCGACCTGCCGGCGCTGGTCGTCAGCGTCGATGCCACCGAGGGCACCGTGCGGGTGCGCCCCCTCGCCGCCCGGACGCCCGAGGGCCGCAGCTTGGAACTCTGGTCCATCGACGCGGGCGCCGCGCCCCGGCCGCTCGGCCTCGTCGGCACCGCGCCGTCCCGCCTCGCCCTCCCCCCGGAGGCCGGGACGCTTGAGGGCGCCACCCTTGCGGTCTCGGTCGAGCCGCCCGGCGGCTCGCCCACGGGCCAGCCGACGGGACCGGTGATCTACTCGGGCAAGCTGATCCCGGAGTGATTCTTTTCTAGTTTTATCAATCAAGTCAGCAGCCTAGCGCCGTATCCTCAAGCGATGCGCGAGGTGCCTTGCCCTGACCGCGTCCGTTGCACAGAGGGTCTAAAACGAAAAAAACCGCCCGGCCTTGCGGCCGGACGGTCTTGCCCGTTCGGGCGTGGGGACGCCGTGCGGCGTCCCCGGTTCGGATCAGTACTTGCGCACCAGCGGGGCCGGGGCGACGGCCACCGGGGCCGGCGGGGTGTAGAGCGGGGCCACGATGCGGAACCAGCCTTCGGTCGAGTCGAAGGAGTCCGCGGTGCGGGCGACGGTGCGGGCCACGTAGAACTGCGTGGTGAACGCGCCGAAGTCGTAGCCGATGAGGCCGCCGAGGAGGAAGCGACCACCGCGACCGATGCGGCCCGAGCCGAGATCGCCGACGCGGTTCAGCAGGTTCGGGTCGAGGTTGACCGTGCCGTAACCGATGGCGCCGATCTCGAACTTGCCGAACTTCTTGGTCGCGGTCAGGTCGAGGTTGAGGGCGTCGGAGATGTTGAACGGGCCACGGGTCCCGAAGGTGTTGTTGCCGGAGAAGGTCGCCGGCGAGTCGTAGAAGTTGTAGGTCAGGTTGGCGGTGGCGTTCCAGCCGTCGCCGGTGTAGCTGCCGGCGACGCCGAAGCGGTAGGTGTTGGAGGCCAGGAACGGCAGGACCGGGTTGACGGCCACGGCGCCGCTGTTGAAGCGGGCCACGCCGCGGTCGCCGTTCAGCTCGTTGAGGTAGACACCGCCGAGCAAGCTGACGCCGAAGTTGCCGCCGAGGTCGAACGCCCAGATACCACCGACGAAGGTGCCGACGTTGACCGAGAAGTCACGGATGCCGCCCGGGCCGCTGTTCTTGCCGAAGGCGAACACGGTCGGGGGGGCGACGACGAACTCGAGACGGCCGCCCATCGGAACCCACGGGGTCGCCCACACGAGGATCGGGATGTTCACGCCGACGTCCAGGGCGCCCTGGTCACGGCCGCCGTAGGTGAAGGTGTTGATGGCGTAGATGCCTTCCGGCAGCGGGGCGCCGACCGCGAGGCCGACCTGCTCGCCGGGGACCGTGGTGGTCTGGGCCTGCGCAACGGTCGTCGTCATTCCGACCGTCAGCGCGACAGCGCCGGCGGCGAGCCAGTTCTTCATCATTTTCTCGTTCCTTCCCAAGGATTTCAGGCGTCCGCCCCGTAGCCCCCGCATCCCCGGATCGCCCCCCGCCCTCTCCGGAGCGGGACCGAACCGGCCCGATGCCGACGCCCCCTTACGGCCGCACCTCAAGTCTCGACGACGGGAACTATTCTACAGACCGGCCCCGAATGACAGGGGATTGCCCGCAATCTCGGCAGTTCGGGTCACACCGTTGCGCAAAAGCCGCATTTTCGCTGCGGGGCAACGGATTCCTTAACGATGTCTTACTGGGGAACCGCGCTGCCGCAGACGGCGACCAGAGGCGAAGGGCGCGCAAATAGCCTAGCTCGATCAGGCCGTTGGACGTGGGGCGCGCGCGGGCAGCTTCGGCAGGCGGGCCGGGGCGATTGCGCAAGGCGCGCCGGATTTTTCGCGGCGCAGCAAACGGGTCGAGGCCCGGCGGCCCGGCGGGCGCGGGGAATCGGGCGGCGAATCGTCGGGCGCGCCGCCCCGGTCCGGCGGCTACTCGGCCGCCTGGCGGCCCCGTCCGGCGCCCGGCCCGCGCCGCGCCGATGCCTTTTCGGGCACCGCCTTGGCGGATGATTTGGCGGGCGCCTTCGTGGCGGGCTTCTTGGCCGGTGCGGCGGGGCGGCGGGCCAGCACCTCGCGCAGGAAGCGGCCGGTATGGCTGGCTGTGCTCGCGGCGATCTGCTCCGGCGTGCCCTGCGCCACCACGCGCCCGCCGCCGTCGCCGCCCTCGGGGCCCATGTCGATCACCCAGTCGGCGGTCTTGATCACCTCCAGGTTGTGCTCGATCACCACCACGGTGTTGCCCTGGTCCACCAGCTCGTGCAGCACCTCCATGAGCTTGGCGACGTCATGGAAGTGCAGGCCGGTGGTCGGCTCGTCGAGGATGTAGAGGGTGCGCCCCGTGGCCCGCTTCGACAGCTCCTTCGAGAGCTTCACCCGCTGCGCCTCGCCGCCCGACAGCGTGGTGGCCTGCTGGCCGACGCGCACGTAGTGCAGGCCGACGCGGGCCAGCGTCTCCATCTTCTCGCGAATCGTGGGGACGGCTTTGAAGAGGTCGGCCGCCTCCTCCACCGTCATGTCGAGCACGTCGGCGATGGACTTGTTGCGGTAGCGCACCTCCAGCGTCTCGCGGTCGTAGCGCTTGCCCTTGCACACGTCGCAGGTGACGTAGACGTCGGGCAGGAAGTGCATCTCGATCTTGATGACGCCGTCGCCCGAGCAGGCCTCGCAGCGCCCGCCCTTCACGTTGAACGAGAACCGCCCGGCCTGATAGCCGCGGGCCTTGGCCTCGGGCAGCCCCGCGAACCAGTCGCGGATCGGGGTGAAGGCCCCCGTATAGGTCGCCGGGTTCGAGCGCGGCGTGCGGCCGATCGGCGACTGGTCGATGTCGATGACCTTGTCGAGATGCTCCAGCCCCTCGATCGAATCGTGGGGGGCCGGATGCTCCAGCGCGCCGTTCAGGCGCTTGGCCGCCGCCTTGTAGAGCGTGTCGATGATGAGGGTCGACTTGCCGCCGCCCGACACACCGGCAATG
Source organism: Methylorubrum subtropicum (assembly GCF_038442325.1). NCBI lineage: Bacteria > Pseudomonadati > Pseudomonadota > Alphaproteobacteria > Hyphomicrobiales > Methylobacteriaceae > Methylorubrum > Methylorubrum subtropicum. Next base: position 6,366 of record NZ_JBBXMW010000008.1, read on the forward strand.
CAGGTGAAGGTGCCGAGCGGGATCTTTGCGGTCACGTCCTTGAGGTTGTTGCCGCGCGCGCCGACGACGGTGAGCGTGCCGCGGCCGGGATCGCGCCTGACCTTGGGGGTGCGCACCGAGAGTTCGCCGGTCAGGTATTTTGCGGTGAGCGAGGCCGGGTCCTTCAGGAGTTCCTGCGGCGTGCCCTGGGCGATGATCTGCCCGCCGTGGATGCCGGCACCGGGGCCGACATCGACCACGTAGTCGGCCTGCAGGATCGCGTCCTCGTCGTGCTCGACCACGATCACCGAATTGCCGAGATCCCGCAGGCGCTTGAGCGTGCCGAGCAGGCGCTCGTTGTCGCGCTGGTGCAGGCCGATCGAGGGCTCGTCGAGGACGTAAAGCACGCCGGTCAGCCCCGAGCCGATCTGCGAGGCGAGCCGGATGCGCTGGCTCTCGCCGCCCGACAGCGAGCCGGAGCCGCGGGCCAGCGTGAGGTATTCCAGGCCGACATCGACGAGGAAGGTCAGCCGGTCGCGGATCTCCTTCAGGATGCGGACCGCGATCTCGTTCTGCTTGTCGCTCAGTTTTTCGGAGATTTCCGAGAACCAGCGGTGGGCGTCGCGCACCGACAGTGCCGTCACCTGTCCGATATCCTGGCGGTCGATCTTCACCGCCAGCGCCTCGGGCTTGAGCCGCTTGCCGCCGCAGGCCTCGCAGGGCGTGGCGCTCATGAAGCGGCCGATCTCCTCGCGGCTCGCGTCGCTCTCGGTCTCCTTGTAGCGCCGCTCCAGGTTCGGGATGACGCCCTCGAACGGCTTGTTGACCGAGTAGGAGCGCAGGCCGTCATGATAGTCGAACCGCACCGATTCCGTGCCGGTGCCGTAGAGGATCGCCTGTTTGGCCGAGGCCGGCAGCGCCGACCACGCGACCGTCGTCTTGAAGCCGAAATGGCGCGAGAGCGCATCCAGCGTCTGGTCGTAATAGGGCGAGGTGGACTTCGCCCACGGCCCCACCGCGCCGCGCTTCAGCGACAGGGCGGGGTCCGAGATGACGATCTCGGGATCGATCCGCATCTCGTGGCCGATGCCGCCGCAGGTCGGGCAGGCGCCGAACGGGTTGTTGAACGAGAACAGCCGCGGCTCGATCTCGGGGATCGTGAACCCGGACACCGGACAGGCGAAGCGCGACGAGAACGTGATTTTCTTGGGCGTCTCGCCCTCGGGCGTGTCGGCGAACTCGATGTCGGCGATGCCGTCGGCGAGTTCCAGCGCCGTCTCGAACGAGTCGGCGAGGCGGCTGGCGATGTCGGCGCGCACGACGATGCGGTCCACCACCACGTCGATGTCGTGCTTGAGCTTCTTGTCGAGCTTCGGCACGTCGTCGATCGGGTAGTACTCGCCGTCGATCCGCAGGCGCTGGAACCCCTTCTTCTGGAACTCGGCGATCTCCTTGCGGTACTCGCCCTTACGCCCGCGCACGACCGGGGCGAGTAGGTAGAGCCGGGTCTTCTCCGGCAGCTCCAGCACGCGATCGACCATCTGCGAGACGGTCTGGCTCTCGATCGGCTCGCCGGTGGCGGGCGAATACGGGATGCCGACCCGCGCCCACAGCAGACGCATGTAGTCGTAGATCTCGGTGACGGTGCCGACCGTCGAGCGCGGGTTCTTCGACGTCGTCTTCTGCTCGATGGAGATCGCGGGCGAGAGCCCGTCGATCTGATCGACATCGGGCTTGGCCATCATCTCGAGGAACTGGCGGGCATAGGCCGAGAGCGATTCGACGTAGCGGCGCTGGCCTTCGGCGTAGATCGTGTCGAAGGCGAGCGACGACTTGCCCGAGCCCGACAGCCCGGTGAACACCACCAGCCGGTCGCGGGGGATCGTCAGATCGACGTTCTTGAGATTGTGCTCGCGCGCGCCGCGTACCGCAATCACGCGGGTGTCGCGCGCCGCCGGCGGCGCGGCGTCGAACAGTGCGGCGAGGCGGGCGTCGGCCGTTTCTTCCTTGCCGGCCGCGGTCTCGGCTTTGCGGGCTTTGGCTTTGGCCATGGGCGAAGGATTCTCTGACGGTCGAGCCGCGGTGACGGCGCCGGGTGCGGCCGGGCGAAGGTCGTGCCACGCAGGAACAGGTTACGGGAACGCAGATGGGTTCCGGGCGGCGCGAAACCACTAGAACGGAACGGGTACGACGGCAACGCCGATCACGCGATAGGCGTCCAGAGCACGCTCGGCTTTTCCCGAAAGCCGGTTCCCACCTTTCGGGCCGATGCTCTCAGCACGGCGCCCCTGCACCGGCAGGGCGGAACGGAGGCGCAGCCAAACCGGTCGCTCGGCCACCGTGATGGACAGGTCGCGCCCGCAAGCAGGCGGGCGATCACTCCTCCGGCGGACCGAAGGGAGTGATCCGCGGATTGGAGAAGGGGCCGCGGTAGCTCTCGTCGGTCGGCGCGGCCGGCGGCATCTCGGATGCACGAACCTGCACGGCGTAGAGATGCCGCTCGGGATCGACCGGAACGACACCGAAGCCCTTGTCGAGGGCATCCCGACGGACTCCCATCGCCTTGGCCGCCTGGACGATCCCCGGCCTGGGTCCGGGGATCGCGACGGTCATGAGCACCATGTCGGCCTCTGCCATGATCGAACCTATAAGCCGTAGACCGTCGCCACCGGTACCGGCCGGATAATACCCGTCCCGTAATCCGCGTTCCAGCCCGGCCCCGGCTTGCCGAGCGCCTGGGCTCGGATCGTCGCGAACAGCGAGGCCGGCGGCTCTTTGGCCGGGGCGAGACGGGTGCGCAGGGCGGCCACGCAGCCCGCCGCGACGGGGCAGGCGGTCGAGGTGCCGCTGTCGGGGCTCCCCGCCCCGTACGCCTCGGAGCCGAGGAAGTGCGTGTAGGCCGTCACGTCGGGCTTGTCCGGCGCCATCCCGGCGATCCCCGGTCCCTGCGACGAGTATCCGACCCGCTGGTCGTCGATGTCGCATCCGGCGAGCGTCAGGACGTCCGGATGGGCGTTGGCGCCCGTGATCGTGTCGGTGACCACGCCTTTGCACTGGCCGTCGGGACAATCCGCGCCGCAATTGCCGGCGGCGAAGAGGATGTCGGCTCCGGCGCGGGCCAGGGTTCCGACGATCAGGTTGAACGGGTGATTGGGATTGTCGGCGTAACGGCCGGGATGCCCGGCCGGAAAGTCCCAGCTCGGATGGTACATGCCCCAGCTGTTGTTGACGACGAGGGCCCGGAACGGCCAGCTGGGGTTCTGAAGGCGGCTCAGCAGGTAGGAATAGGCCAGGATGGCGTCGCTGAGGAAGCCGGACATCACGCTGCCGCCCGGCGTGGTCGATCGGAGGATCGGGAAGTCGAGCAGGGTCGCCTTCGGCGCGGCGATCAGCGCGTCGTAGGCGCACATCGTGCCGTGATCGACGGGATAGGAGCCGGGCGTCCAAGCCGAACCCGGCGGCGCCCATCCGTATTTCCGGCTCAGCTTCGGCTTCAGCCCGCGGCCCTTCAGGTGAGCCAGGTTGATGCCCGTATCCATGATCGCCAGGGCCACGCCCTTGCCGTCGAGCTTCTTCGCCAGCAGTTGCGCCGTGTCGAGCTTGCGCGCGACGTCGGCGGTGGCTCCGACCGGCGGGTTGCCGCTGCAGACCGTGAACGTGCCGATCTCGGGGTCGGCGAAGATGCCCACCCCGTCTTCCTCCGCAGCGATTTCGTGGATGCGATCGACATCGATGGTGCCGCGCCCCACGAAGACGGGGGCCTGTTGCGGCCCCGCAGCCTCGAGGGCGATGCCCCCGGCCTGGGCACTGGGAATCGGCAGGGGAGAAAACGTGGGGTCGATGATGAGGCCCGCCTTGTCCGGCTTCGTATCCATCGCGAAGCCGAGCGGGTTGGCCGTAAAGGCGGCCGCCGCCGAAGTCCGCAACGCCGCCTGAGCCGGCAAGGTCACAATACAGGAAACACGCATCGGCCTCTCCCGAATCGATAAATCAATAATCTTACGATTACACAACATCAGGCGCGCGTCAAATTCATTGCATGATCATAAAATACAAACAAATTCTTCAAGTTCGTGACACTTGTGATGATATTTAAAAATAATGCGAGAAACGATCTGATTGCGGCCAATTCTCGGCAAACCTGCAACAGAAATAGCTATGATGAGCAGCCGTCTGAGGATTTCGCGTTGCGCGCCATGAAGCTCGCGGGCGTCCCGTCCTCCGGGTTCACGAACACGATGTCGGTGGGCTCCCGGCGCGGGGTGTCGACCGAGAGGAACACCAGCGGCTCCTCCAGAATCTGCGGCAGCGCGTGGACAATGTTGCGGTCGAACAGCAGCAGGTGGCCGGGGCCGAACGCGGCCTCGGTGGCGGGCTCGCCCATCCAGAAGGTGCCGCGGCCCGAGAGGCAGACCAGCACCTCGTCGCAGGTGGCGTGGTAGTGCGGCGGGGTCGGGCGGTAGACCCGAAAAACCCGCACGCTCGCCGCCGGGCGGTCGGACAGGTAGGCATCGACCAGCAGCGTCGCGGCCGTGCCGGGCAGGCCGCGGGCGATGGCGTGGAGGTCGAAGCGTCCGCTGCCGTCGCCGATTTCTTCCGATGCCGCCATGCGGGTCTCCCGTCGCGCGCCGCCTTGCGCGGTTCAAGACGGCCGGTCCCGCCGGGTTCCGTGCCGGATGAGCCGGGCGGCGTGAGCCGGGAACGACGTTCTTCGCCTCCGGCAAGTTATCGAATGATGGGATGTACGGCCTGAGGCATTCTAAATTGCCCATTTTTGCGTCTTTCGGCACATCCGGCAGGCAAATCGTTCCGTCTTCAGCGGAAATCGGCAAAACAAGCATTTCTTTACCGAGAGACATCACAACGGTGATAGATCTCTCGCAAGTCCGGCCCGTCGATGTCCGCTTCCTCGCTCGAAACACCTTCCGCTCTTCGCAGCCCCGGCGCGACAATGCTCGGCGGGCGGGTTCTCGGTTCGCTGCGCGGGCGCATCGTCGCCGTGGCGCTGATCCCGTGCCTCGCCTTCGCCGGGACGGCCGGATTCGCGGTGTACGAGCGGGTCGGGGAGGGGCGGGCGATGGCCCGGATGGAGACGCTGGTCGGCCTCTCGGCCCGGATCAGCGCGATGGTGCACGAGGCACAGAAGGAGCGCGGCGCCTCGTCGCTGTTCCTCGGCTCGAAGGGCGCGCAGTTCGGCACCGAACTCGCCGCCCAGCGCAAGCTCACCGATGCGGCCCGCGCGGAGCTGAGCACGGCGATCGGCGCGGCCGAGGGCGGCGGCGACTTCACCCGCAAGGCCGAGGCGCTGCGCACCGCGCTCGGGCGGATCGAGGCGCATCGCGGCGCGGTCGATCGGCTGGAGGCCACGGTCCCGGCCAACCTCGCCCTCTATACCGGGGTGATCGGCGAGGCGCTGACCCTCGTGCGCGAGGTCGGCCAGATCGCCGCCGACCCGGCGGTGGGGGCGCGGATCGCGGCCTACTCCGCCTTCCTGTCGCTCAAGGAGGTGGCGGGCCAGGAGCGGGCGGCGGCCTCCGCCGTGTTCGCCGCGGGCCAACTCGATCTGCCGGGCTACCGGCGGCTTGCCGGCCTCTCGGCCGATCAGAGCACCTACGAACGGCTGTTCCGGGCCGCGAGCCCGGCGGCGGATGTCTCCGCCTTCGAGGCGGCCGAAGCCGCGGAGCCCGCCCGCGAGGTCGCCCGCATCCGCGGGATCGCGCTCGGCACGCTGCCGGGGCAGGCGCCGACTTTTACCGACGCCAAGGGCTGGTTCCGGCTCGCGACCCAGCGCATCGACGGGCTGAAGGCCATCGAGGACCGGCTCACCGCCGCGCTCGCTGGCGAGGCCGGCGCCGCCCGCGCCCGCGCCGAGCGGGCGGTGGCGGTCTGGTCCGCCGGGATGCTGGCGATGCTGGGGCTCTCGGTGGCGCTCGCCTTCGCCCTCGGCTCGGCCATCGCCAAACCGTTGGGCCGCATGGCCCGCGCCCTCACCGCGATCGGGCAGGGCGACACCACGGTCGCGGTGCCGGTGAAGGGCCCGAACGAGCTGCGCGCCATCGCCGCCGCAGCCGCCGAGTTCCGCGACAGCGTCGCCGAGCGCGCCCGCACCCGCACCGAGCGCGAGCGCAGCGCCGGGGAGGAGGCGGCCCGCCGCCGCGCCGCGATGATGGGCGTGGCCGACGGCTTCGAGGCGCGGGTCGGCGGCATCGTCGCCGCGGTCTCGTCCGCCGCGCAGCAATTGGAGGGCGCCGCCCGCGCCATGAGCACGAATGCGGGCGACACCTCGACCTTGAGCGGCTCGGCGGCGGCGGCTTCCGAGAAGGCGGCGCTCGCCTCCGACTCGATCGCGGCGGCGACCGAGGAGCTGTCGGCCTCGATCCGCGAGATCGGCACCCAGGTCGTCGCCTCGGCGGACGCCGCCGCGAGCGCCGAGGCCGACGCGGCGCGCACCGCCGCCGAGGTCGAGCGGCTGGCGGGTGCCGCGAACGGCATCGCCCGGATCGTCGGGCTGATCTCGGACATCGCCGGCCAGACCAATCTTCTGGCCCTGAACGCCACCATCGAGGCGGCCCGCGCGGGCGAGGCCGGGCGGGGCTTCGCGGTCGTCGCCTCCGAGGTGAAGGAACTGGCCGGCCAGACCGCGCGGGCGACCGAGGAGATCGCCGGGCGCGTCGCCGAGATCGCCGCCTCGGGCGAGGCCTCGGTCGCCGGCATCGGCGGGATCGGCCGCTCCATCCGCGAGTTGGCGCGCATCTCCGGCGACATCGCCGCCGCGGTCGAGCAGCAGGGCGCGGCCACCGCCGAGATCGCCCGCACCACGGTCGAGACCTCGCACGGCGTCCGCACGGTGTCGGACACCATCGCGGGCGTGGCCCAGGCCGCCACCGGCACCAGCGCCGGCTCGTCCCAGGTGCTCGGCGCGGCCAGCGACCTCGCCCGGCAGGCGGCGGCGCTCCGGCAGGAGGTCGGCGGGTTCCTGGAGCAGGTGCGGGCGGCGTGAGGCCGACGCGTTAAGCCGAACGAGAGCCCGGCCCGATACGATCGGGCCGGGTTTCCTTTTCGACCGACGCCATTTCGTGAGTGCGCATGATCATCATCCGGACGAACACGGTGTGGGGGCCGGGCGCGCGGACGCTGACGGACGACGTCCAGATCGCCAGGGGCGTGACCCTGACGATCGCGCCCGGCGCCCGGATCGAGGGCGGCGGCCACAGCATCGCGACCTACGGCACGCTGTCGGCCAAGGGCACGGCCGCCGCGCCGATCTTCCTCAGTGACACCCACTTCGTGACGAGCAACGACGCCGGCATCACCGGGCGGACGGTGATCGACCACGCGCAGCTCGACGCGGGCAGCGTCAGCGGCGTGGGCTACGGCTCGCTGAGCCTGACCAACTCCGTCGTCAGCAATATGTACGCCGCGATCGACGCCTATTACCCCCGCGGCGGCCACACGACGATCAGCAAGAACCTGTTCCTCGACAGCGGCGGGATCGCGGCCCGGACCGCCGACGGCGCCGAGTACGGCGCCCTCACGGTCGCGGGCAACGTCTTCGACCGCACCTTCTCCTATGACGGGGCCTACCATCCGGGCGGGCCGGGGGCGGCCCTGTCGGTCCTCGGCAGCGGCGCCCAGCGCGGCGTGACCTCGACCGGCAACGCCTTCCTCGATCCGCGGACGATCGCCATCGCGCTGGCGAACGACGGCAAGGTACTGTCACAGAACGACTATTTCGGCACCGCGGATCGCTCGAAGCTCGGCGGCCGCGTCCACGACCGCGGCGACGATTCGTCGGTGCGCCACGCCGTCGATCTCGGCAAGGCGGCGACGAAGGCGCCCACGGGCCTGCCGGTCGCGACCTTCTCGTTCGTGTCGATGACGCTCCCCTCCGACATCGTCCAGAGCGCCCGCCTGCTCGGGACGGGCCACATCGACCTCACCGGTAACCGGCTCGCCAACACGCTCACGGGCAATGCCGGCAACAACAGGCTCGACGGCGGCCTCGGCGCCGATACGATGGCGGGCGGGGCCGGCAACGACACCTACATCGTCGACGATGCCCGCGACGTGATCCGCGAGAACGCCGGCCAGGGCACCGACCGGGTCGTCGCCTCCGTGTCCCATACGCTCGCCGCCAACGTCGAGATGCTGACCCTCTCAGGGAAGGGGGCGATCAACGCCACCGGCAACGCGCTCGCCAACCACCTGATCGGCAACGGCGGCAACAACGTCCTCGACGGCAAGGGCGGCGCCGACATCATGGAGGGCGGCGCGGGCAACGACGTGTACCGCGTCGATCACGCCTCCGACCGTGTGATCGAGGCGGTCGGCGGGGGCCGCGACACGGTGGTCACCACGGTGAGCTACCGCCTCGCCGCCGGACAGCAGATCGAGACCCTGCAGACGGCCGACGCCGCCGGCCGGGCCGCCCTCAAGCTCACCGGCAACGAATTCGGCAACAAGCTCGTTGGCAATGCCGGCGCCAACGTGCTCGACGGCGGGGCCGGCGCCGACGAGATGCGGGGCGGGGCGGGCCACGACACCTACGTCGTCGACAACGCCCGCGACTTGGTGATCGAGGCGGTCCGGGGTGGGACGGACACGGTGCTGGCCTCGGTCAGCTACGCCCTCAGGGGGGGCCAGGAGATCGAGAGCCTGCGCCTGACCGGCTCGGCCGGCCTCTCGCTGACCGGCAACGAATTCGGCCAGTCGCTGGTGGGGAATTCCGGCGCCAACGTCCTCGACGGCGGCCTCGGCGCCGACGTGCTGACGGGCGGTCGCGGCGCCGACACCTTCGTGTTCGCCACGAAGCTCGGGGCCGGCAACGTCGATCGCATCACCGATTTCGCCCCCGAGGACACGATCCGCCTCGCGAAGAGCCTGTTTTCGGCGCTGGCGCCGGGCGAGCTGAAGGCCGGCGAGTTCAAGGACATCGCGAAGGCCAAGGTCGATGCCGACGACCACATCCTCTACGACAGCCGCAGCGGAAGCCTGTTCTACGACGCGGACGGTTCGGGCAAGGCGGCGGCGGTGAAGTTCGCGGTGCTCGACAACAAGGCGGCGCTCACGCACGCCGACTTCTTCGTGGTGTGAGCAAAACCCCGGTCAGGACGCGTCGAGCGCCACGATGGCGTCGTAGGGGCCGCTGCCGCCGAGGGTGGCTTCGACCGCCGAGTTGATGGCGGCGCTGACGAGCAGGAGCACGGCGAGCAGGAGCGCCGCCTCGGTCAGCACGCGGGCAAGCGCCGCGGCGTGGGCGCGGGCGGCGTGGATCAGGGCGCAGCCCAGCACGAACACGAGGGCCTGCACGGTGGGCATGGTGAGAAGCGTCATCGTCTCCGTCTCGCTCGCATCTTCGCTTCAACGCCCCGGCCGCCGCCCGAGCCCGTGCGCCGGCACACGCGCCGTGCAGCAAGAGCCGGGCCGGCTCACCAAGACAACGCTCAGTGCCGCGCCTCGCCGGAGGCGGGGGTGTTGTCGGCGGATTTCACCGGCTCGGCGGTCTGCGGCGCGACCTTGAGGTTCTGGCGCAGGCTCTGGAAATGATCGACCACAACCCTGGTGCCGGGCTTGAGACCTTTCAGCACCGCGGTGGCGTCGCCGTAGGCATCGCCCGTCTCGATCGCGGTCATGTGGACATTGTTCCGGTCGTCCACGGTCCAGACCACCTGCTGGTCGAGCTGGGCCGAGAGCGCGATGGTCGGCACTAGGAGCCGCTGCTGGCGCCCGACCTCGATGCGGGCGCGCACGAAACGGCCGGGCAGGTAGCGCTCGTCGGCGTTGTCGAGCCACGCCTGGATCAGGCGGCGGCCGGTGCGGGGATCGAAGCGGTTGTCGAGGCGGTAGATCGTGGCCTCGCGCTCCGGCTCGCGCCGCACGTCGAGGAGCTGGACCTTGGCCCGCTTCTCACTGAGCGCCACCCGCACGGCCTCGGCGTCCTCGGAGGAGAGCGCCATCTGCACGTCGATCGGGTTCACCTGCACCACCGAGACGAGCCGGGTCTGGTTCTCGATCACCATGTCGCCGACATTGGTGAGCGAGAGCGACGAGCGCCCGTCGATCGGCGCGCGGATCACCGCGTAGTCGAGGTTGAGCTTCTGCCGGGCGATGGCCGCTTCCGCCTCGTTGAGCTTGGCGATCGCGGTGGCGAGGTTCGACTGGTTCTGCTGGGCGCGCTGCTCGGTGGCGAAGCCCTTGTCGGCGAGCTGCTCGGTGCGGTTCACCTCGGCCTGGGCGAAGTCGACCGTGGCCTTCGCTTGGTCGCGCAAGGCGGTCGCCGATTGCAGCGCCACCTCGAAGGGGCGCGGATCGATGCGGAACAGCACCTGCCCCTTCTTCACGTGGCCGCCGGGCTCGAAGGCGCGCTCCACCACGATGCCGGTCACCCGCGCCTGCAACTCGGCGTCGCGGGGCGAGAGGATCGTGCCGGTATACTCGAACGCGACCGGCACCTCGGCCTGCGCCGCGGGCACCACCTTCACGGCGAGCGCCGGCTCTTGCCTAGCCTGGGCCTTGGTGCGCTGATCCACCTTGAGGTGATGGGCGAGGAAGCCGGGGATCGGCCGGCCCATGCCCCACCACGCGCCGCCCGCGATCCCCATCGCCCCGATGACGATGCCGGTGATGACGAAGCCGACGCCTGACCGCACGAAGTGTCTCCCGGTGCCGGCGGCCCGTCCTGGCGGGGCGGCGCGGCAGGTGGGGGAACACGCTGGGGCGCAAGACGTTGCACGCGGACCGTTCGCGACCCCGCTCAAAAATCCTGGAGACGGCCCCGGCCCATGTTCGCCACGTTCGTCGACCGGCCGATCCTCGCGAGCGTGATCTCGATCATCATCACGACGATCGGCATCGTCGCCGGGCTGACCCTGCCGATCGCGCAATATCCGGAGATCGCGCCCCCCGTCGTCAACATCCAGGCGACCTATCCCGGCGCCTCCGCCCAGCAGGCCTACGAGTCGATCGCGATCCCGCTGGAGCAGGAGATCAACGGGGCGCCCAACCTCATCTACATCCAATCGACCTCGTCGGCCGACGGCAGCGTCTCGGTGGACGCCACCTTCGAGGTCGGCTCGAACCTCGACGCGGCCGCCGCCGAGGTGCTGACCCGCTCCAGCCGCGCCGAGGCGAAGCTGCCGCAGGCGGTGCGCGACCAGGGCCTCGAAATCCAGAAATCCTCGCGCCAGCGGCTCGGCAACGTCGTGCTCTACGCCGACGAGGGCACCGGCTTCGACGAGCTTTTTCTGGCCAACTACGCCGAGACGCAGGTGATCAAGCCGCTGCGGCGCGTCACCGGCATGGGCCGCATCCTCAACTTCTCGAACATGCGCTACGCCATGCGGGTCTGGCTCGACCCGACCAAGATGGAAGCGCTCGGCATGGCGACCGAGACGGTGCTCGCGGCGATCCAGGCGCAGAACGCGCAGGTGACGACGGGCTCGCTCGGCAAGCTGCCGATGGACCGAGCCACGCCCTTCGAGTTGCAGCTCGTCACCAAGGGCCGGCTGGTGAAGCCTGAGGAGTTCGGCAACATCGTCCTGCGGGCCAACGCCGACGGCTCGGTGGTGCGGGTCTCGGATGTGGCCCGCGTCGAACTCGGCTCCGAGCAGTACGGCGTCACCTCGAACTTCGACGGCAAGCAGGCGGCCACGCTCGGCATCTTCCAGAACCCCGACGCCAACGCTGTCGACGTGATGAACGGGACGCGCGAGACCATGGCGGACCTCGCCAAGCGCTTTCCCCCGGGGCTGCATTACAAGATCGCGCTCGATTCCACCGAGTTCGTCAAGGAGGCGATCTACGAGGTGGTGCGCACGCTGGTCGAGGCGATCCTGATCGTCACCGTCGTCACCTACCTGTTCCTCCAGAACTGGCGCGCGACGCTGATCCCGACCATCGCCGTGCCGGTGGCGCTGATCGGCACGTTCGGGCCGATGGCTTTGCTCGGCTTCTCGTTCAACACGCTGAGCCTGCTCGGCCTCGTGCTGGCGGTGGGGCTGGTGGTGGACGACGCCATCATCGTCGTCGAGAACACCGAGCGGCTGATGTCGGAGGGCCAAGAGCCGAAGCCCGCCGCGCGCGCCGCCGTCAACGAGGTCGGCGGGCCGGTCATCGCCACGACGCTGGTGCTCGCCGCCCTGTTCGTGCCGGTCGCCTTCATCCCGGGGCTGACGGGCCAGCTCTACAACCAGTTCGCCCTCACCATCGCGATCTCGGTGCTGATCTCGGCCATCGTCTCGCTGACGCTGACGCCCGCGCTCTGCGGCCTGCTGCTGCGCCCGCACGAGCCTGACCATCGCCGCCCGTGGTGGCAGCGCCCGCTCGACTGGTTCAACACCGCGCTCGACCGCTCGGCGGGCTTCGTCGTCGCCTCGATCGGCTTCCTGTCGCGCCGGGTCGTGCTGACGCTCGCCGTGTTCGCGCTGTTTGCCGGGGCCACCGTGCTGCTCCTGATGCAGCGCCCCACCGGCTTCGTGCCGGAGGAGGACCAGGGCTACCTCTACGCCGAGGTGGCGATGCCGCTCGGCGCCTCGGTCCAGCGCACCGAGGCGATGAACGCCCGCTTCGGCGAGGTCTTGCGCGCGCGCGACGATGTCGATCACACCATCGGCGTGTCCGGCCGCTCGTTCCTCGCCGACACGGTGGCCCCGTTCTACGGCTTCAACATCCCGGTGATGAAGCCCTGGGACGAGCGCACGACCACCGTCAACGACCTGATCCGCGACATGGAAGAGCGGTTCAAGCACGATCCCGATGGACAGGTGCGCATCGCCAACCCCTCGCCGCTCCCCGGCCTCGGCAGCCGCGGCGGCCTGACGCTGGAGATTCAGGACCGCTCAGGCAACGGCGGCCTGGGATTGGCCAAGACCGCGAACGAATTCATCGAGAAGATCAAGGCGCTGCCGGGCGTCAGCGGGGCGACGCCGACCACCGAATGGGGCGTGCCGCAGATCCGCCTCGACATCGACCGGGCCAAGGCCGAGCAGCTCGGCGTGCCGCTCTCGCGGCTGTTCGAGGCGCTCGGCACCTATGTCGGATCGAGCTTCGTCAACCTCTTCAACCGCTTCGGCTTCGTCTATCAGGTCTACGTCCAGAGCGAGGCCTCGGGCCGGCGCGTGTTTCAGGATCTCGAGGCCCTGACCGTGCTCAACGCCGAAGGCCAGCCGGTGCGCCTCGGCTCGCTGGTGCAGGCGAAGTTCACGACGGGGCCGACCGCGGTCCTATCCTACAACACCTATCCGGCGATCGAGGTGGCGATCACCATCGAGCCGACCTCGTCCTCCGGCACCATCCTGGAGGAGGTCGAGCGCTTGTCCTCGGAGCTGCCGCGCAACTTCTCCATCGAGTGGACCGAGGTCGCCTATCAGGAAAAGATCGCTGGCAGCTTCGCGCCGCTGATCTTCGGCCTCGGCGTGTTCATGATCTTCTGCTTCCTCGCCGGGCAGTACGAATCGGTGCGCCTGCCGCTCGTGATCCTGCTCGCCACCCCGCTCGCCATCTTCGGCGCGGTCGGGTTCCTGGCGCTGCGCGACATGCCGCTCGACGTGTTCGGGCAGATCGGGCTGCTGCTGCTCGTCGGATTGGCGGCCAAGAACTCGATCCTGCTCGTCTCCTTCGCCGAGGAATTGCGGGCCAAGGGCGAGGACGCGCTGGAAGCCGCCAAGCACGCCACGCGGATGCGCATGCGCCCGATCCTGATGACCTCCTTCGCCTTCATCCTCGGCGCGGTGCCGCTCGCCATCGCCAGCGGGGCGGGGGCCAACGCCCGCCTGTCGATGGGCACGGTGGTGATCGGCGGCCTCGTCGTCGCCACCGTCCTGACCCTGTTCGTGACGCCGGTCTTCTACATCGCCGCCGAGCGGCTGCGGGGGGATGCGAAGGGCAAGGCGGAGGGTCAGGCGGTCCCGGCGGAGTGATTTTTTGGGATCTTTTTGACCGCGCCATCCCACCCAACCCCCTCATCCTGAGGTGCTGGAGCGAAGCGGAAGCCTCGAAGGAGGGCTCCAGGGATCGCTGAGCGAACTGGAGCCCTCCTTCGAGGCCGCTTCGCGGCACCTCAGGATGAGGGGGTTGGGTGGGATGAGCGGGGCTTTGGCCCGCGCTCAAACCTCGGCCGTCATGTACCGCGCGCTCTCGCCGTAGCTCGCGAGCTTGTCCCGCAAGCCCGGATCGTTCTGCACGGCGAAGCCGAGGCCCGACCACAGGCCGACGGTGCCGTAGACCGAGACGCAGGCGAGATGCCCGATCCCGCGGCTCCGCGCCTGCGCCGTGAGGCCGGCGATGTACCGGGCCGCGGCCTGCTGGCCGCGCGCCTCGGACAGGATCGCGACGTCGTGGACGTAGAGGCAGTCCGGCGAGGGCGGCAGCGCGGTCAGGAACCCGTCGAGGGGCGGGATGTCGGCGAGCATCCACGGATGCGCGAGCCCGTATCCGACGGTTTTCTCGGCGAGCACCAGCTTCAGGCAGGTCGCGGGCGCCAAAGCGCGTTTTTCCGCCAGCACCGCGGGCCGCTCCGGCAGGCCGGCGTGGATCAGGGCGGCGATCCGATCGACCTGCGCCATGTCCTCGGTCAGGAGCGGTCGCCACTGCGCCGACGGCGTCACGCCAAGCCCGCCCACACCTGCCTGGCCAGCACCGCCCCGAGGGGCTTGGCCGAGAAGCGCGCGTCGCAGGGCAGGGCGCCCGGCTCCGGGGCCGGGCCGGCGGAGACCGCCATCAGGGTCAGGCCGGGCCGCAGGCGGGCGACGGCGTGGATCAGGGCGAAGCGCCCGTCCGGGTCGGGCAGGTCGGCGTCGATCACGATGAAGCAAAGCTCGGGATGGCGCTCGATCTGACGCAACGCCGTCGTCCCGTTCCAGGCCTCGATCACCTCGAAGCCGGCCTCGGCCACGCAATCCACCGTGCCGATCCGCTGGATCGCGTCGCCCTCGACGACCAGGGCGAGCGGGCGCGCGCCGTCTCGGGCGGGGAAGGCGGGCGCGTCCATCGGGGTTCCTCGGGCCGGTTCCCTCCGACAAACGGCGAGAGCGCGGTTCGTTGCCCCCGTTCCCGCGCAAAATTGCCGCCCCACCCCTGCGGCAGAGGAGAAACTACTCTTTCTCCAAGAGTCCCGCGAGC
Organism: Methylorubrum subtropicum; assembly: GCF_038442325.1. Taxonomy (NCBI): domain Bacteria; kingdom Pseudomonadati; phylum Pseudomonadota; class Alphaproteobacteria; order Hyphomicrobiales; family Methylobacteriaceae; genus Methylorubrum; species Methylorubrum subtropicum. The sequence goes on from NZ_JBBXMW010000008.1 coordinate 21,462, forward strand.
GGGGCGGTGATGCGGCAGACCACGCCGTCGGGGGCGTAGTCGGTCTGGGTCGCGCCGCCGACGGCACCCGACAGGCCGCGCTCGATCAGCCGCGAGCCGAACCCCTTTCGCGTGGGCACCGTGACCGGCGGGCCGCCGCGCTCGGACCAGACCATCCGGACCACGGCGTCGGGCCCGCTCCCGTCGATGGTCCATTCCACGCCGACGCGCCCGCCCGGCACCGAGAAGGCGCCGTACTTGGCGGCGTTGGTGGCGAGTTCGTGGATCATCAGCGAGAGCGACAGCGCGGCCTTCGGGCCGACCTCGATCGCAGGCCCCGACAGGCGGATGCGGTCGGGCTCGCCGTCGTCGTGGATCGCGAGCGCGCCGGCCAGCACCGCCTCCAGCCCGGCGCCCTCGTCGCCCTCCCCCGAGAGCAGGATGTCGTGCGCCTTGCCGAGCGCCACAAGGCGGGCGACGAGCGCCTCCTTGACCGAGCCGACATCGGTGACGTTGCGCAGGGTCTGCGAGGCGATGGCCTGGGCCATGGTCAGGGTGTTCTTGAGGCGGTGGCTCAGCTCGCGGTTGAGCACGCGCTGCTGCTCCTCGGCCTGGAGCCGGCCGAGCGCCGCCCAGACCCGGTCGGCCACCTCGCGCACGAAGCCGACCTCCGCCGGCTCCCAGGCGCGGGGCAGGGCGGCGTGGGCGAACAGCAGGCCGACGAGTTCGCCCCGGCGCAGCAGCGGCACCTTGATCTGGGCGCGGATGGCATGCGCGGCGTAGCTGCCCCCGTCCGGGGCGAGGCCCGGATCGGCGGCGATGTCGGCAACGACCAGAACCTCGCCCCGGCGCAGGCGCGCCACCGTCGCGGCGAACAGGTCGAGCGGATGGGTCCCGGCGAGGCTCGCCGCCATCCCGTCGGTCCAGTCGCGCTCGATCCGGAAGCGGCCCGCGCCGGTATCGATCACGGTGTAACCCGCCCGCGACAGGCCGAGGGTGCGCCCCAGGATCTCGGCGGCGACGCCCGAGACCGCGGCGGCGTCGGGGGCGTCGCGCAGGCGGTCGCCGAGGTCGATCAGCGCCCGCTGGCGCGCCTCGATCCGCTTCTCCTCGGTGATGTCCTCGATCATCGCGGTCGTCAGCAGCGCGTCGCCGATCACCTGCGAGACGAGGTTGACCCGGCCCCAGATCAGGCGCCCGTCCTTGCGGCGGTAGCGCTTCTCCAGGGTCTCGCGCATGATCTCGCCCGCCGCCAACCGATGGTGCAGGCGGTCGCGCTCGGCCGCGTCCTCCGGCGGCGTCCACTTGGCCACCGAATGGCCGACGATGTCGGATTCCTCCGCGCCCCAGATCGCGCAGAGCTTGGCGTTGACCTCCAGGGCGACCAGCGTGCGCGGATCGATCTGGACGATGCCGACATTGGCGCCCTCGAACACGGCGCGGAGCTGGCCGGAGACGCGGTTGCGCTCGGTCAGGTCCAGCATGGCGCCGATCATCCGCAGCGGTTCGCCGCGGGCGTCGCGCACCATCGAGCCGCGGTCGAACACCTCGGCATAGGAGCCGTCGGCCCGGCGGAAGCGGTATTCGTGGCGCCAGTCGTCGCCGGTCCCGTCGATCACCGCGCGGATGTCGTCCTCGACCCGCGCCCGGTCGTCGGGGTGGATGCGCGCCAGCCACCAGCCGCCGGTGGGTTCGACGCGCTCGGGCGCCCAGCCATAGGCCGCCTCCAGCGCCTCGTTCCACAGCACGTGGTCGGTGACGAGGTCCCAGTCCCAGATCGCGTCGTTGGTGGCGCGCGTGGCCAGCCGCAGCCGCTCCTCGGTGGCGCTGAGCGCGCCCTGCGCCGCGCGCTCGGCGGTCACGTCGCGCACCGTGCCGACGAAGCGCAGCGTGTCGGCGCCCTCGCGCACCAGGGCGCCGCGGGCGGCCAGCCGATGCAGCAGGGTGCCGTCCCGCGCGATCGTGCGGTACTCGCAATCGAACCGGCCGGGCCCCTCGGGATCGAGGGCGGCCCGCACCGCCGCGTCGGTCCGCGCCCGGTCCTCCGGGTGGAGGCGGGGCAGGAAACTGCCCTCGTAGCTCACCGGCTCGTCCGGGCCGACGCCGAACAGGGCGCGGGTGCGCCCGTCCCACCGCAGCACGCCGGAGGTGAGGTCGTAATCGAAGGTGCCGATGCCGGTCGCCTCCACGGCGAGCCGCAGGCGCAGTTCGCTCTCGGCCAGCGCGGCGATCTCCGCCCGGCGGGCGAGCGCGGCCCGGCGCAGGGCGAACTTGGTCATCACCGAGCGGGCGAGCGCGGCGAGCCCCGCGACTTGCGCCGGGCTCAGGCCCGCGGGCCGGGGCACCGTGTCGAGCACGCACAGGGCGCCGATGGCGACGCCCTCCGGCGTGATCAGCGGGGCGCCCGCGTAGAAGCGCATGCCGGCCGGCGCCGTGACGAGCGGGTTCCGGCGGGTGCGGTCGTCCGCGGTGAGATCCGGGATGACGAGGACGTCGGTCAAGCCGAGCGTGTGCGAGCAGACCGAGCGGTCGAGCCCGGTCTCGGGCTCATCGAACCCGAGCCGCGCCTTGAACCATTGCCGGTCCTCGGTGACGAGGCTGACGAGCGCGGTGGGCGCGGCGCAGAGCTGCGCGGCGAGCGCGACCGCGTCGTCGAAATCCTGCTCGGGCTGCGTGTCGAGGATGCCGTAGCGGGCGAGCGCGGCGCGCCGCTCGGCGACCCCGGTCGCGATCTTTGGCGCACCTTCGGCCGCGCTTCCGGCCGCGCCGGCGTCAGACGGTCGGCTCATCGGCACAGACAGGTTGGGCGCAGACGCGTTGGGCACGGGCGGGTCGGCTGTCGGTCATGGCGTCGTGTCGCCCCCTGCATCCCGTCCCCGCGGGCTCGGCGCCATCGAAGGCAGCGCCGCCAGCGGACGGCGGCACCCTCTCGTGAAAGAGCGTTTAGGTCGGCGGATCGATCGCGACAAGGCGGCCATTCGGACCATAGACCGCACCCAGCACCATCTCGAAGTGACGCTTGACGCAGGCATGGCACTCGCAGGCCACCGCCTCGGTCTCGGCCCGGTCCACGATGGTGATGCGCCCGCGCCCGACCTCGATCAGCCCCTGCTGCTGCAGCATCCGCAGGATGCGGGTGAGATAGGTGCGCTGAACCCCCAGCATCGCGGCGAGCGATTCCTGGGTGATCGGCAGCACGTCGCTCTCCAGCCGGTCCTGCAGCGTCAGCAGCCAGCGCAGGCAGCGCTCCTCGATCGGATGGAGCGCGTTGCAGGCGACGGACTGGAGCACCTGCGCCAGCAGGCAGTCGGAGTAGCGGGTGAACAGGTTGCGCAAACTCTCCGAGCGGCGCTTGGCCTCTTGCAGCCGCATGGAATCCATCCGCAGCACCGGGCCGCCGATCTGGATCGTGGCGTGCGTCGAGGCCGGCAGGCCGCCGTTGCTGACGACGCCGCCGACCGCGCCCTCGCGGCCGATCGTGGCGGTCTCGGCGCTGCGCCCGTCGATCATCGAGATCAGCAGCGTCACCACCGTCTGGTCGAGGGGGAAGCTGATGAAGTCGACCTCGCGGCCCGCGGCGAACAGCGTCGCGCCGCGCGCGTACTCGATCCGCTCCAGATGCGGCAGCAGCAGCGCGCGGTCCTCGGACCGCAAGGATTTGAGGAGGAGGTTGCCTTCGAAGCAGCGCTCCAGGGCCGAAGGCATGGGGTAGCTCAGGTCCGTCGGATGGTGCGGCGCTCCTAGCGCGAGCCCCGCCGCGACGTCTGTCTACAAGTAGACGATAGGATCGCCGGACAGCGGAAAAACCCGTGCCGAACCGCTTCTTCTCATACTCGACAGATCAAGCGCCGACGAGGCGATAACATAGGTTATCGCCCCTCGCGCCTATCCACCGGCTCTTGGCCCGGCGCTTGGCCCGATACGCCGCCCTACTTGGCGCTGCACAGCCCCTGCGGGGCGAGGTGGCGGTGGTCGCGCGGGTCGCAATCGGTGGCGAGGAACGAGGCCCATTCCTTCGGGCTGCCGTAGAAGGCGTTGCGGTCCACGTCGCCGCGCACGCCGGGCACGCGCCCGGTCGAGGTGAACTGCCACAGCATCCACTTACGGTTGGCGTAGCGCTGCTCCGGCTCGGCCGCGGTGGAGCGGACCCAGTGCGGGTAATCGGGCAGCTCGTCCTCCAGCACGTCCTTGTGGAAGGTGATGTCGGTGTAGATGATCGGCCGCTTGCCGGTGTAGCGCTCCATCTCCTCGAGCATGTACTTGGTCATGGCGAGCGCCTGGGCCTTGGGCAGCTTCTTCGGGCACTTGGCCGAGTGGCCGTTCCACTCCACGTCGAGCACCGGGGGCAGGGCGGTCGGATCGTTCGGGACGTTGCGCTTGAACCACGCCATCTGGTCCTCGGCCGAGCGGCACCAGAACACGAAGTGGTAGGCGCCCCGCGGCACGCCGGCCCGGCCCGCCCCGTCCCAATTTTCGCGAAAACGCTCGTCGACGTGGTCGCCGCCCTCGGTCGCCTTGATGAAGGCGAACTGCGTGCCCGCGCCCTTCACCGAGGCCCAGTCGATCGGGCCCTGCCACTTCGAGATGTCGATGCCCTGGATCGGGTGATTCTTGGCTTTCGCCACGCCCGGATGGGGCTTCACGTCGCCCTTGGTGGGGTAGAAGTCGCTCTGCGAGGCGCAGGCCGCGAGCCCGGACAGCAGCGCGGCGGCCAGCCCCCGCTTCAGCCAAGCGCGCGGAGCCGCAGGGCGTTGAGAGGTATACCCGGTGTCCTGCGACATCGATGGCCCGCCACTTCCCGCGTGCGAATTCAATGGGTATTCGATGCCCCGCGGGCGGTTAACAGAGCTTTGCCAGCATTGCGGCGGATTTCCGGAAGCCGTTGCAAACCGGGCACATAGGCCGGACTAAGCCGGGTCTCGGCGCCACGGGGCCGCGCGCTAATTCCCTCACAGGTCTCGGGTTTCGGGCGAGTGTCCCATGCGCAACACTCTGTTTACCATCGGATACGAAGGGCTCGCGCCCGAGCGGCTGCAGGCCGCGCTCAAGGACGCGGGCGTCGCCGTGCTCGCCGACGTGCGGGCGGTGGCCAATTCGCGCAAGCGCGGCTTCTCGAAGGGCGCGCTGAAGGCCGGCCTTGAGGAGACGGGCCTCGGCTACGAGCATTTTCGCAGCCTCGGCACCCCGAAATCCGGCCGCGAGGCCGCCCGCGCCCACGATGCCGGGCTGATGCGCAAGATCTACTGCGAGGAGGTGCTCGACACCGCCGACGGCGGGCTCGCCCTCGACGCGCTGGCGGAGCTGGCCGCCCGCGCCCCCACCTGCCTGCTCTGCTTCGAACGCGACCCCGCCCGCTGCCACCGCAGGGTGCTGGCCGAGCGGCTGGCGGAACGGGGGTTCGAGACGGTCGATCTGTATGGCAATTTCCTATGATGATGCACTGATTGAAAGGTCGCCTAAAAGCAAAATTCTCCTCAATGAATTTTGATCAATCCCAAATCGTGCGTTGCCAGAGGGATTGGCATAATCGTATTAATTATAATTCCAATATTTTACTTTATACATACGCTTAAACTTCTTCACGCCTTCGAATTCTGCGATCTCCATAGTTTCATAGCTTCCATCAGTGAAACTATCCACCCATCCCTCAGAAATTATATCGCCCTCATATTCAGATATCAAATAACATTGAAACAATACCGAATAAAGCCCATCCCGTCTCTGTAATATGGCAATTCTTCTCATAGTGAACGAATCTTCTCCGGCAGCCCCTCCTCTGGTACGCACCTCATCCAAAGTCCTTACGATCGACATGCAATTCATCCAATATTTCCAAGCACGTAGCCCTGCCCGAAGCAAATTCGATTCATACAAAAGCCGCGTCGTCCAGTCACGAGGATCGCACTCGCGATCAAGCAAACATTTTACCGCATCAACCGGGGCGCCCCGAGCCGCGGCTGCACACCCTCGCGCATGACGAGGCGGCGCAGCGGGGCGATGGAGGAGAGGACGACGAGGCCCAAGCCCCGCAGGGCATCGACCGGCACGAGGTCGGTCAGCAGCGAGCGGTTGAGCATGTCCACCGCCGCCCCGCGCAGGCGGGCGTCGAGGCCGCGACCGCGGGCGAAGCCCGCGAGCGAGGCCGCCTCGCCCGGATCGCGCCCGGCCTCGCGGGCGGACAGCACCGTGTCGCGGAGCGCCGCGGCGTCGCGCAGGCCGAGATTGAGCCCCTGCGCCCCGATCGGCGGGAAGACGTGGGCGGCCTCGCCGATCAGGGCGAGGCGCTCGGCGACGGGGCTCGCGACCGACAGCCCCCGCATCGGCACGAGGCCGCGCGGCCCGTCGATCCGCATGGCGCCGAGCATCGAGCGGGCCTGATGCTCCACCGCCGCCCCGAGCGCGGCGTCGTCGAGGCCGGACAGGCGCTTGGCCGCCCGCTCGCCCGTGACCCAGACGAGGCTGGAGCGCTGCCCGCCCGGCAGCGGCACCAGGGTGAACGGACCGTTGCGGGTGTGGAACTCGGTGGAGACGTCGCGGTGGGGCCGCTCGTGGGCCAGCAGCGTCGTCAGCGCCGCCTGCGGATACGACCATTCGCGGGTGCGGATGCCCGCCGCCTGCCGCAGGGGTGAGCGGCCCCCGTCGGCGGCGACGACGAGCTGCGCCGCCAGACTCCGCCCATCGGCCAGGGACAGGATCGCCGCGCCCTCGGTGAGCTGCATCCCGGCGGAATCCGCCTCGAACAGGGTCAGGCCGGGGGTGGCGCGCGCCTGCCGCCGCAGGGTCTCGACCAGGCGGGCGCTCTCGACGTTCCAGCCGAAGGCAGGCAGGCCGATCTCGCCCGCCGAGAACCGGGCGGGCGGCGGCCGAAAAAGGCTGCCGGTATCGTCCACGAGGTGCATCTCGGCGAGCGGCGCGGCGTGCGGGGCGATCTCGCTCCAGGCGCCGAGCGCCGTCAGCAGCCGCACCGAGCCGTCGAGCAGCGCCACGGTGCGCCCGTCGGCGACCGGCGCGTGGCGCCCGACGAGGGCGGTGGCCACGCCGTCGCGGGCGAGCGCCAGCGCCGCGGCGAGCCCCACCGCCCCGGCGCCGACCACCGCGACCTCGAAGCGGGGCGGGAGGGCGGGAGCGGGGGAGGGCGGGACCGGGACCGTCACGGCGAAAGGGCTCCTCAAGGCGGCAAGGGGTTCTCGTCTCCTACAGAGGTTGCGCCGGGGCCGGGTCAAGGGCGGCGCCCGCCGCGCGGCGCGGGCTGGGCGCCGACGCGGCGGCGACAAGACGACGCGACGAAATGAAACCAAATCGTCCCACGTGCATTGCCAAACAAATGTTGGTTCGGCTCGGTCGCACCGGTTGGGCGCCAGGGGCGACGCATCGTCGATTGGCGCAAGACACGTCTGAGGGGGCGTTCGTGCGGAAATTCATCACCACCCGGCCCGAGGCCGCCTCGGGCGATTTCGGCTCTCCCTACGATCCCGTCCTCGCGGGCGTGGCGCAGGGCCTGTCGCGCCTGTTTCCGCCGGTCCGGCAGGCGGGCCCGGCCCGCGCCGACAATCCGGCGAGCGGGGGCCACGCCGAAATCCGGCGCGGCGCGGCGGCGAGTCGGGGAGGGCGCGGATGAGCGGGACACAGTCCGGCATGCGGCCCGAGCTGATCGACCAGCACATCGCGGCGATGACCACGGCCAGCACCAACCTGCTGCGCCAGATGCGCGACGAGGGCCTGCGCTACCGCGTGATCGTGCGGCCCGAGGACACCGCGACGATGCACGTCCACGTCCACCAACTGACGCCGGAGATCGCCGAGCGCATCCACCGCTGCCTGTCGGGCATCGGCATGCGCGTCGCGGTCGAGGGGGAATAGGGCAGGGCGGGGAAATACCGCCCGATCCAACGTGAAAGTGCTTGCCCCCGGCGCCGCGCCCGATATCTCCCGCCCGTAAGAGGACGGGCGACAGGGACGGAGTGAGCGCAATGCCGAAGGCGATCCGGGTGCACCAGTACGGCGGCCCCGAGGCGATGGTCTACGAGGACATCCCGACGCCGGAGCCCGGCCCCGGCCAGATCCGCGTCCGCCAGACCGCCATCGGCGTCAACTTCATCGACATCTACTTCCGCTCCGGCCTCTACAAGGCCGCCTCCCTCCCCTTCACCCTCGGCAAGGAGGGCGCGGGCGTGGTCGACGCGCTCGGCGAGGGCGTCACCGATTTCCGCGTCGGCGAGCGCGTCGCCTATGCCGGCGCCGTCGGCACCTATGCCGAGGAAGTGGTGGTGGACGCCAAGGGCGTCGTCCACGTGCCCGACGCGGTTCCCGACGAGACCGCCGCCGCGATGATGCTCAAAGGCCTCACCGCCCATTACCTCCTGCGCCTGACCTACCGGGTGCAGCCCGGCGACACGATCCTGTTCCATGCCGCCGCCGGCGGCGTCGGCCTCATCGCCACGCAATGGGCCAAGCATCTCGGCGCCACCGTCATCGGCACCGTCGGCACGCCCGAGAAGGCGGAACTGGCGAAGGAGCACGGCTGCGACCACGTCATCCTCTACCGCGACGAGGATTTCGCCGCCCGCGTGAAGGAAATCACCGGGGGCAAGGGCGTGCCGGTGGTCTATGACGGCGTCGGCAAGGCGACCTTCCCGGCCTCGCTCGATTGCCTGAGCCCCCGCGGCGTCTTCGCCAGCTTCGGCTCGGCCTCCGGCCCGATCGAGGCCTTCGACATCGGCCTCCTGGCCGCCAAGGGCTCCCTCTACGCCACCCGCCCCACCCTCTTCACCCACATCGCCACCCGCGAACAGCTCGACGCCAACGCCGCCGAATTGTTCGAGGTGGTGGCGAGCGGCGCGGTGAAGATCCCGATCCATTCCCGCGCCAAGCTCGCGAACGCCGCGCAGGTGCACCGCGATCTGGCGGATCGGCAGACCACGGGCGCCACGATCATGACGCCTTGATTCCGGGCTCTGCCCGGACCCGCCGAGGGACTTGTCCCTCGGGACCCTTGGACTTGGCATAATGATCAATGACACCGACGTTCTGCTTGTCGTGGACGTGCAGAACGATTTTCTGCCCGGCGGGGCGCTCGCCGTGCCCGACGGCGATGCCGTCACAGGGCCGGTCAACCAACTGACAAGAATCTTCCCGCACGTCGTGCTGACCCAGGACTGGCACCCGCCCGGCCACGCCTCCTTCGCCTCGCGCCATCCGGGCCGCCGGCCGTTCGACACGATCGCGATGCCCTACGGCGAACAGGTGCTCTGGCCGGACCATTGCGTGCAGGGCACGCCCGGCGCCGCCCTCGCCCCAGGCCTCGACGCGGAGCGGGCCGAACTGGTGATCCGCAAAGGCTATCACCCGGCGGTCGACAGCTACTCCGCCTTCCTCGAAGCCGACCGGCACACTCGCACCGGGCTCGCCGGCTACTTAGCCGAGCGCGGCCTCGCCCACCTGTTCCTCGCCGGCCTCGCCACCGATTACTGCATCCGCTGGACCGCCCTCGACGCCCGCGCCGCCGGCTTCACCGTGACCGTCATCGAAGACGCGGTCCGCGGCATCGACCGCAACGGCACGGAGCGGGCCTGGGCCGAGATGGAGCGGGCCGGGGTGGCGCGGGTGACGAGTGCGGCGTTCGGCTGAACGACGCGTCTCCCATCCCTTCCCCTCATCCTGAGGTGCGGAGCGAAGCGTAGCCTCGAAGGAGGGCTCCAGGGATCGCGCGACTTCTGGAGCCCTCCTTCGAGGCCCACTGACGTGGGCACCTCAGGATGAGGGGGAGGGGTGGGATGAAGGGATCACGGCGTCCCGCGATCCTGTGATTCCGTCATCCCCGGATCACGAGTTCAAGGCATCCGGCGCGGCACCGCACGAAGCCGCCACCGCCTCACGCAACGCGGCCCACAGCCTCTGAACGGTCGCATGCCCGGCGCTGTCGTAAGTCGTGTCGCCGATCGCCGCCACGGGTGCGATCAAGCGCAGGGAGTTGGTGACGAAAACGGCCTCCGCCCGGCCCAGCTCCGCGGGCGGGAGCGGGCGCTCCTCGACCGTCAGTCCCAGAGCCGGCGCGATGATCGAGAGAATCTCGCCCCGGACGATGCCCGGTAGCACGCCCTCCTCCGCGGACGGCGTCACCAGCACGTCCCCGAAAATGACGAAAAAATTGCCGGTGCCGGCGCAGGCCACGCGGCCTTGCGAATTCAAAAAAAGCGCCTCGTCGAACCCCGCCGCCGTCGCGGCGCGGGCGGCGAGCACCGCGTCGAGATAGCCGAGCGTCTTGAGCCGGGAGGCCGGGGAGGTCTCGTTGCGGGCGATTCCCGTCGGCAGGAGCCGCAGGGGTGCGAAGAACAGGCCCGCCCGCGCCGGGGCGGCGCTGGCGAACAGGAACGGCGCGGGCTCTTTCGGCGGGGCGAGGCCGCGCGGGCCGGAGCCGCGGGTCAGCGTGGTGCGGATCGCCGCGAGCGGCAGGGTGTCGGCCAGTTCCCGCATCGCCTGTCGGATCGCGTCCGGGTCGGCCGGGAAGCCGAGGGTGGCGGCCGCGGCGACGAGGCGGTCGATATGGGCGGCCTCGAACGCGATCCGGCCCTGAACCGCGAGCGCGGTGTCGAACACGCCGTCGCCGAGCAGCAGCCCGCGGTCGCCCATGTCGAAGGGAAGCGTCCCGCCCTCGACGAGGCGCCCGTCAGCCCACAGCATCGGGCACCCTCTGCGCGGCGCCGCGCCACGCGCGGGCGCCCTTCAGGAAGTTGGAAAACAGCGCGTGGCCGTTCTCGGTCAGCACCGATTCCGGATGGAACTGGATGCCCCAGGTCGGGTGTGCCCGGTGCGACAGCGCCATCACCTCGCCTTCCGACGAGACCGCATCGACGCTGAGCTGGCACTCCATCTCCGGGGTCGGCGTCACGATCAGCGAGTGGTAGCGCCCGACCTGCATCGGCTGCGGCAGGCCGTCGAACAGCCCCGCGCCGCCGTGGCGGATCGGCGTGGCCTGTCCGTGCAGCGGGCGCCCCGCCCGCTCGACCCGGCCGCCGAAGGCCGCGCCGATCGCCTGATGGCCGAGGCACACGCCGAGGATCGGCAGCTCGCCCGAGAGTTCGCGGATCGCAGGAAGACTCACCCCCGCCTCCGCCGGGGTGCAGGGCCCCGGCGAGATCACCACCGCCTCCGGGTTCAGGGCGCGGATGCCGGGGACGTCCAGCGCGTCGTTGCGCACGACCCGGACCGTCTCGCCCAGCTCCTCGAAGTAGCGCACGACGTTGAAGACGAACGAGTCGTAATTGTCGATGACGAGGATCACGGCGCCTCCTCGAACGCGGCGAAGACCCGGGCGGCCTTGGTCAGCGTCTCCTCGTATTCGGAGGCCGGATCGGACAGCAGCGTCACGCCCCCGCCCGCCTGAAGCACGGCTTGGCCAGCGTCCATGAACACGGTGCGGATCGCGATCGAGGTGTCGAGCGAGCCGTCGAAGCCGAGCGCGCCGATCGCCCCGCAATAGAGCTCGCGTGCGTCGCCCTCGATCTCGGTGATGATGTCCATGGCCCTGAGCTTCGGCGCGCCGGTGATCGAGCCGCCCGGAAACGTTTTTTGGATGAGGTCGAGGGCGTCGGCGTCCTCGCGCAAGGTGCCGATGACCACCGAGACGAGATGGTGGATGCCGGCATAGGATTCCAGCCCGCACAGGACCGGCACCCGGACGCTGCCAGGCGCGCAGACCCGCGACAGGTCGTTGCGCAGCAGGTCCACGATCATGATGTTCTCGGCCCGCTCCTTCGGGTTGGCTTGGAGCGCGGCGGCCACCTCGGCGTCGCGGGCCGGATCGGGATCGCGCCGCACCGTGCCCTTGATCGGCCGGGTCTCGACCGCGCGGCCCTGCAACTTCAGGAAGCGCTCCGGCGAGGACGAGGCGATCGTGAGATCGTCGAAATCGAGATAGGCCCCGAAGGTCGCCGGGTTGGTGGCGCGCAGGCGCCGGTAGAAGGCGAAGGGGTCGAAGCCGGGCGGCAGGTCGGCGACGAAGCGCTGGGCGATGTTGGCCTGGTAGATGTCGCCCGCGCGGATATAGTCCCTGACGGTTTCGACAGCTTTTTCATAGGCTTGCCGCGAAAGGTTCGTGCGCCACGCGAGCTTGATCGGGGTCCATTCGGGCGGCGTTTCCGCAGGCTCGGCGAGCAAAGCGGCGAAGGCGTCGAGCCGGGTTCTTGCGCGCGCCTCGCGGGCCTCGGGGTCGGTCTCCGGGAAGCCGGTGGCGATCAGCAGGCCGGTGCCGCTGGCGTGATCGATCGCGAGCAATGTATCGTAGAGGTTGAACGCGATGTCGTCGGTCAGCCCCGCCCGGCGGGCGGGCGGCACGACCCGCTCCAGGCTCGCGCCGAGATCGTAGGCGAAGTAGCCGATCGCCGCGCCGGGAAAGGCCGGCAGGTCGGGCCGGGGCGCGAGCCGGTAGGGCGCGAGGCAGGCCCGCAGGGCGTCGAGCGGCGCGCCCGGCACCGGCTGCCCGTCGAGGCTCGCCTGCCCGTCGCGGTACCGGAAGCGCCCGAACGGGTCGGCGGCGAGCACCGAGACACGGCCCAGCGTGTCGTGCGGCATGGCGCTGTCGAGGAAGGCGAGCCCCGGCAGCCGGGCGAGGCGGGCGGCCGCCGCGACCGGGTCGAGGAAGGGAATCGGGCGGGTCCAGACCATCGTCTTCTAGGGTGTCGTGTCTCGGCGTCGGTCGCCGCAGCGCCTCGCCCTACCCAAGGGCGTCCGGCCCCGCGCCGTCAATCGCCTCGCAGGGTTCGGGCCTGCGGGAGGGGTATGCGGAGGCTTCACCTGCTCTTCACCCAGGGCATGAAGAGCGACTCCCAAAACACTACAATACAACGGCTTTCAAAGTACAGAGCATCGCAACAACGAGCCGCGGAGCGGCGTCGGGTCGCCGCGCCTGCGGGATGGCCGCTTGCGTATCTTAGGAGGCTGCACGACACTGTCGTGCAATCGAGGATGCGATGCCGACAAAACCCCTGATCCAGGCCCGGATCGATGCCGAGACCAAGGAGGAGGCCACCGCCGTCCTCAAGGCGATGGGCCTGACCGTCTCCGACGCGGTGCGGATGATGCTCGTGCGCGTCGCGCGGGAGAAGGCGCTGCCGTTCGAGCCGCTGGTGCCCAACGAGACCACGGTCGCGGCCATGCGCGAGGCCCGCGCCGGCGACCTGCCACGCTTCACCAGCGTCGAGGCGCTGATGGCCGACCTCGATGCGGACGATTGAGCGGACCACGCAGTTCAAGCGCGACTACAAGCGGGAGATGAAGGGACGACACCGGACCACGCTCCCGACCGACCTGACGGCGGTGATCGCGGATCTCGCGGCGGATCGCCCGCTCGCCCCGCGCCTGCGCGACCACGCGCTGACCGGCAACTGGCACGATCACCGCGATTGCCACGTGAAGCCGGACCTCGTGCTGATCTACCGGCTGGTCGGCACGGAGACGCTTCAGCTCGTGCGCCTCGGCTCGCATGCCGGACTGGGTTTCTAGAAACAACGGCTCCGCTCGCAACCGCGCCCCAATGCGGCTATATCGGCGGCTTCACCGCCCTTCGCTTAAAGCGCACGCGGCCCTCTTCCGCAAAAGGGGCGCCGCCCACGACGAGCCGTCATGACCGCCACCGCCTCTCCCTCGGACACCAAGAGCGCCGCCGCGCCGCGGATCTCGTTCGTGTCGCTGGGCTGCCCCAAGGCGCTCGTCGATTCCGAGCGCATCCTCACGCATCTACGCGCCGAGGGCTACGAGTTGAGCCGCCGCCACGACGGGGCGGACGTCGTCATCGTCAACACCTGCGGCTTCCTCGATTCGGCCAAGGCGGAGTCGCTGTCGGCGATCGGCGAGGCCATGGCCGAGAACGGCCGGGTGATCGTGACCGGCTGCATGGGCGCGCAGCCCGACGAAATCCGCGAGAAATATCCGAACCTGCTCGCGGTCACCGGCCCCCAAGCCTACGAATCGGTGGTGGCCGCCGTGCACGAGGCGGTGCCGCCGGCGCACGATCCGTTCCTCGACCTGATCCCGCCGCAGGGCGTCAAGCTGACGCCGCGCCACTACGCCTATCTGAAGATTTCGGAAGGGTGCAACAACCGCTGCAGCTTCTGCATCATCCCGTCGCTTCGCGGCGATCTGGTCAGCCGCCCGGCGGCGGACGTGCTGCGCGAGGCCGAGAAGCTGGTCAAAGCCGGCGTGAAGGAGTTGCTCGTCGTCTCGCAGGACACGAGCGCCTACGGCCTCGACACCCGATACAGCCCGAGCCGCTGGCAGGACCGCGAGGTGCGCGCCCGCTTCTATGATCTGGCCAAGGAACTCGGCGAACTCGGCGCTTGGGTGCGGCTGCACTACGTCTACCCCTATCCGCACGTGGACGAGGTCATCCCGCTGATGGCCGAGGGGAAGGTGCTGCCGTATCTCGACATGCCGCTACAGCACGCGAGCCCGTCGGTGCTCAAGCGGATGCGCCGGCCCGGCAATCAGGAACGCCAACTCGACCGCATCCGGCGCTGGCGCGAGATCTGCCCCGATCTCGCGATCCGCTCGACCTTCATCGTCGGCTTCCCCGGCGAGACGGACGCGGAGTTCGAGGAGCTGTTGGAGTGGATCAAGGAGGCTCGTCTGGAGCGGGTCGGCTGCTTCGAGTACGAGCCGGTCAAGGGCGCCGCCGCCAACGAACTCGGCGCCGCCGTGCCGCCCGAGGTGAAGGCCGAGCGCAAGCGCCGGTTCATGGCGGCGCAGGAGGTCGTGTCGCTGCGGCTGCAGCGGGCGAAGGTGGGCAAGCGCATCCCGGTCATCATCGACGAGGTCGGCCCGACCGTGGCGCGCGGACGTTCGAAGGCGGACGCGCCGGAGATCGACGGCACGGTCCACGTCGCCTCCCGCCGCCCGGTGCGGCCGGGCGACATCGTCACGGTGAAGATCGAGCGGGCCGAGGCGCACGACCTGCACGGCATCGCGGTCTGACGAACCGGCCGGCCCGCCGCGGCGTTGCCCCGCCGAGACAACCGGGAGGCCGAGCATGGCGGACGAGCAGGACAAAGAGGCCGCGGTCTCGCCGAAGGACCCGGTGACGGGCCGGGTCAAGTCGCAGGAAGGGCCGATGGAGCGGGCCGGCACCGAGGCCGAGGAGGCCGCCCGCGGCAACACGCCCTCGGGCGAGACGCGCGAGCGCCCGGATTCCGACCGCTCCGCCTGAACCATGACGGACGACCGCCGCTGGCTGCGCTTCGGCCTGATCGGCCTCTACGGCTTCATCGGCGTGGTCCACCTCGCCGCGCCCGAGAGCTTCCTGCCGATCATGCCGGCTTGGGTGCCGCAGCCGCGTCTCGTGGTGATCGCCACCGGCCTGTGCGAGATCGCGACGGCCCTTGCGCTGATGCTGCCGTGGCCGGGTCTGCGCCGGGCGGCGGGGATCGGGCTGGCGCTCTACGCGGTCTGCGTGTTTCCGGCCAACATCAAGCACGCGGTCGAGGGGATTTCGGTCCCGCCGATCCCCGACACGTGGTGGTACCACGGCCCCCGGCTGGCGTTTCAGCCGGTGATGGTCTGGTGGGCGCTCTACACGACGCGCGTGATCGACTGGCCGTTCCGCAAGCGCGGCTGAAGTCCCGGTTTCGAAAGGACAAGTCCTTTCGCGGGTCCAGGGCGGAGCCCTGGTTTGAAGGGAAGCGGGGCTCCGCCCCGCACCCCGCCAAAGGGATGATCCCTTTGGGAACCCGGACTCAGTTCGCGTGGCTGAGCCGCATGCGGTAGCCGCCGTCGGGGGCGCGCTCGAACACCTCGTTGATGCCGGCGTGGCGCAGGGCCTCGCCGGAGGTGTCGGGCACGAGGTTCTGCTCGGAGACGTAGGCGACGTACTCGCTGTCCGCGTTCTCGGCGAGCAGGTGGTAGAACGGCTGGTCCTTGCGCGGCCGGACCTCTTCCGGAATCGCCAGCCACCATTCCTCGGTGTTGGCGAATTCCGGATCGACGTCGAACACCACGCCCCGGAACGGGTAGATCCGGTGCCGGACCACCGCACCGAGGCCGAATTTGGCGGTTCTCATGCTGGTCTGCTGGGTCATGCCCGACAAGATAGGCCTCGCGCCCGCTCCCTGCCAATGCGAGGCCACCATGCGCGACGATCAGGGCAGATTGTAGACCTTGGCGAGGTCCGGGTCCTTGTCGGCCACGAGCCGGGCGAGGTCGACGATGACCTTGGCCTGCTTCCACGTGGCGTCGTCCTGCATCTTGCCGTCGATCATCACCGCGCCGGTGCCGTCGGGCATGGCCTCGACGATGCGGGAGGCGAAGTTCACCTCGTCCGGATCGGGGGCGAACACGGTCTTGGCGAGCGCCACCTGGCTCGGATGCAGCGTCCAGGCGCCGGCGCAGCCCATCAGGAAGGCGTTGCGGAACTGGACCTCGCAGGCCGCCGAATCCGAGAAGTCGCCGAACGGGCCGTAGAACGCCTTGATGCCGTTGGCCATGCAGGCATCGACCATCTTCGCGATGGTGTAGTGCCACAGATCCTGCTGGGCGGACGAACGCTCGGCGTCGCCTTTGGGATCGGACAGCACCTTGTAGTCCGGGTGGCCGCCGCCGACGCGGGTGGTCTTCATGCCGCGCGAGGCCGCGAGGTCGGCGGGCCCGAGGCTCATGCCGTGCATGCGGGGGCTCGCGCAGGCGATGGCATCGACGTTGGCGACACCCTCGGCCGTCTCGAGGATGGCGTGGACGAGGATCGGCTTCTTGACGTTATGCCGCGCCTCGAGCTGGGCCAGCAGCTGGTCGATGTAGTGGATGTCCCACGGGCCCTCGACCTTGGGCACCATCACCACGTCGAGCTTGTCGCCGACTTCGGCCACAAGCGTGAACAGGTCGTCGAGGATCCAGGGCGAGTTCAGGGCATTGATGCGTGTCCACAGGCCGGTGCCGGAGGCCGCGAAATCGGTGGCCTTGGCCATCTCGACGAAGCCTTTGCGCGCGGCCTCCTTCTGGTCGGCGGGGACCGCATCCTCCAGGTTGCCGAGCACGACATCGACGGTCTTGGCCAGCTCCGGCACGCGGGCGCGGACCTTGTCGTTGTGGGGCGGCACGAAGTGGATCATCCGCTCGAGCTTGATCGGCAGCTCGCGGAACGGCTCGGGCGCGCCGGCGGCGAGCGGCTGGAAGAAGCGGCGGGGCAGTTTCATCGGATGTCTTCGCTCCGGTTCTGGCGTCTGGAGAACGGGTTAGAGCACCCCGGCCCCCGGCGTAAAGCCGGGCTTTGGGCGGAGGGCGGCGAGGGGCCGCAGGGGTGAGCCAGCGAAAAACAGAACAGGCGCGGACAACCGTTGCGCGGAACGCATTCGAGCATTGCGCGAAACCGTGTTCGCGAAGATGATCGGCGGGGCAGGGCAAGATTCGGCCAAGGATTCGGGTGTGCCCGCGCACCGCGTCCGGGTCCCGTCCGCATCAGATTGGCGAGGATTGCTGGTCCGGCAAAGCAAGGCGGCCTGGAACGCTCCGGGCCGGGCCGTGTTTTCCGGCCGAGGCGGGCGTGTGGATTCACGAAAACTCCTGCCGGTCGCGCGCGGCCGGCGGGGGACATCCGGTGAGCGGATGCATCGGGGGTCCACGCAGATCGAACACCGTCAAGGGACGTGCGTCGATGCCGGAACGGATCACGATTTCGAACGAACCGGGCCTGCCGGCCGCCGGGCGGATGCGCCGGGGGCTCGTGCTGACCCTGCTCGGCACCGCCATGGCGCTGGGTTCGCCGGCCCTGGCGGCCGAGCGACCGGCCGCCAAGCGGATGCAGGCGGAGAAGATGCAGG
This sequence comes from Methylorubrum subtropicum, assembly GCF_038442325.1. Taxonomy (NCBI): domain Bacteria; kingdom Pseudomonadati; phylum Pseudomonadota; class Alphaproteobacteria; order Hyphomicrobiales; family Methylobacteriaceae; genus Methylorubrum; species Methylorubrum subtropicum. The sequence goes on from NZ_JBBXMW010000008.1 coordinate 39,242, forward strand.
CCGAAAAGCCTGCCGAGAAATCCTCCGAGGAGCGGCCGGACTACACCGCCGCGCAGGCCGCCATCGCCCGGCCCGAGGGTCTGCCGGCGTCCGTGCGCATCGCGGGCGACGACGCGACCGCCTTCAAGGCGCTGATCGAGACGGCCGACCGGGCCTCCGATCCCTGGCTGGTGCTGTCGGGGGGCGGGGAGAACGGCGCTTTTGCCGCCGGCTTGCTGACGGGCTGGAGCGAGCGCGGCGACCGGCCGGTCTTCGGCGTCGTCACCGGCGTCTCGACCGGCGCGCTGATCGCCCCCTTCGCCTTTGTCGGGCCCCAGGCCGACGGCGCGCTCAAGCAGAACTACACCGAGATCTCGGCCGCCGACGTGTTCGAGTTCGGCGGCACGCGGGATTCGCTGACCGACACGTGGCCGCTGAAGGAGCGGATCGACCGCGCGGTGACGCCCGCGCTGCTCAAGGCGGTGGCGGCCGAGCACGCCAAGGGCCGGCGCCTGTTCATCGCCACCACCCAGGTCGACAGCGAGCGCCCGACCCTGTGGGACATGGGCGCGATCGCGACGCTGAACGCTCAAGGCGACGCCCGCGCCCTCAAGCTGTTCCGCGAGATCGTGCTGGCCTCGACCGCGGTGCCCGGCGTGTTCCCGCCGGTGCTGATCCCGGCGAGCGCCGGGGACAAAAAGTTCGAGGAGATGCACGACGACGGCGGCGCCATGGGCCCGTTCTTCCTCGCCCCCGCGGCGGCCGTGGCGGGCGAGACCCGGCTGATCCTGCCGGCCTCGCGCATCTACCTCGTGGTCAACAACCGGCTGGAGCCGGACTTCCAGATGGCGGGGCGCTCGGTGCTGTCGGTGCTCGGCCGGACCATGTCGGCGGCGATCAAGGCGCAGACCCGCGCGGCGCTGGCGCTGACCCGCTCCTACGCCCAGCGCACCGGCCTCGACCTGCAGGTGGCGCTGATCGACAAGCGCTTCACCCAGACCTCGGAGCGCCCGTTCGACCGGCCCTACATGCAGGCCCTGTTCGCCCACGGCCAAGCGCTGGGCCGCACCGGCACCGCGTTCGCCGAGACGCCCCGCCACGACGGCGGGCATGCGGAGGGTTCGGGCTCGGTGGGGGCCGTCGCCGGACGGTGACGCAGAAAAAAGAGCCCCGGACGGCTTTCGCGCGCCCGGCCGGGCGCGAGCGCGTCAGTGGGCGCGCATCTGCTCGACCCAGTGCGCCTCGCCGACAATGTGGATGGGCTTGCCCGCCTTTCGCCAAGCGACAGCCTGCTCGATCTTCCGGCCGAAGGCAGATTGCGACCAGTTGTCCGTCGCGTAGGCCCCGATCACGAGATAGCGGGTCTTCATCGTGAGGCTTCCGGGACTGGCGCCGAGGGTGCGGACCGCATCCTCGCAGGTGCTGCGCGTGCCGAATGCGAAGGTCCCGGTGAAGCAGATCGGCGCATTGCGGAACGCCATCACCGGGGCCGGCGCACACAGCGGCAGGCTCGTCGCCTTGGTGGCCTCCCCCAACTCGAAGTCGCCGCCCGCGAAGGCTGTCAGCGTCGCCATCAGGTCGGTCGCCTCGTCGGCATCGACGATACCGTCGGCGAGAACGCAATCCACCCGATCCTTGAGAAGACGGACGACGGGATTGCGGGTGACGTGCTCACGCGTACTCAGATACTTCTGAAGATACTCGACCTCGGATTGGTTAATAACTCCGTCCGCGATGATCCCGTGGGCGATACCTATCACCTCGGCGATTTGACGATCATCGATCCGCTCGGCGCAGATGCGATTGAGAACCGCCGTATCCTTCATCGACTCAACTCCTCGAAACTCACATCACGCAATACGATCTCGACCGAATCAGGCCGACGCATTCAATACAACAACAATACACGATCGATTTTCGGCTTCAAGCATCTTCAAGAAACGGGATGCATCGACTCCGATGAGCGGCATCCGAATGCCTGCACGGGAGAATCGGATGCCGACCTGCGGCGGCCCGGACGCCGCCCTTTCATCGAGCGGGGAGGGGACGCCCCTCACCCCTCCTCCGCCTCGGCCGGGGCGTAAACGGCGTCGCCCAGGCGGCGCAGCGGGCCGCCGGGGCCGCAACGCTTCCAGAGGCGCGTGTTGAGCGCCGCCACCGGATCGGCGCCCGGGAGCGCGAAGCCCTGGTCGACCAGACGCGCCCAGATCTCGCCGGCGTGGAGCGGGCGGCCGGCCTCCTCCAGGGTGGCGAGCGCCGCCTCGATCAGGGCCCGGCCGTAGCGGCGCGCCTGCACCGTCTCCGACAGGCCGCCGGGCTCGGATTCCGTCCGGGGAGCCGCCGGGGGCGGGGAGGGCGGTCCTGGCGCCCACGGTGCGGCCGAGGGCTCGGGAAAAGCGGCTCGAGTCGGCTCAGCGGCGGGACGAGGCGGGACAGGAGGGGGCGGGGCGTCGTCCGCCTCTGCGAAATCCGCCGCGTCCCCCTGCCCCGCAAGGCGGCGGCCGAGATCGAGATAGAGGACGAGGTCGGCGATCTCCCGCTCGATGGCGTCGCGGCGGCGGCGCAGCTCCGCCAACCTCGCCTCGGCCTGCGCTTCCGACAGCCCCATGTTCCGAATGCTCCGACGGACCCCGATACGGAACGGGGCGAGGATTGGAAGATAACCCAGGACGGAACGGAATGGAATGTAGGGATCGTTGGATTCCGCTTCATTCCGTCAGAATTGGAATTTCCGGATTTCCTAGCATTCCGTGTTCCGTGAAACGCCGCGCAATCCTTATCCACCTTCCGCCATGCCTTCCGCTTCCCGCCGTCATCGCGAGGCGGTGCCGAAGCGATCCAGGGCGCGAACATCGCAGAATGGGGCGAGACGGCGACGGCCGTCCCGTCATCGACGGTGCGCCTCTTCCGGACGATGCGGAGCCCTGGATTGCTTCGGCTCCGCCTCGCAATGACGGAATGTTTCGATGGAACGACGCAGGCGCTATGGAGGCGAGGTGGGGTAGGAATATTCCTTATTCCCTCGTATTCCGCGAAAGCAAATAAATGATGTAATATTCCATTACGGGATATCATTTGTTCCATTCCTTGAAGAAACGGAACACCCGCTCACCCCCGCGCGGCCTTGGCCGTGCGGGCCGCCTTCGGCGGGACCAGCAGGCTGCCGGGGTCGGCCGGGTGGAGGAGGAGGCCGCCCTCGTCGAGGTCGATGCGGAGCTTCGGAAACACTTCCAAGAGGCCGGCGAGGTCGGCCTTGAAGGCCTGGCGGAAGCTGCGCAGGCTGGCGTTCTCGGCCCCGAACTGGCGGTGCAGGTTCTCCCAGGTGAGGCGCAAGGGGCGCTGGAGGGCGCGGAGCCGATAGCCGGTCCAGAACAGCAGATCGAGCTTGCGCGCCGAGCCGGAGAAGGCGCGGGCGGCGCGGATATCGACCGGGAGCGCGTGGCGGATCAGGCTGTCGTAGAAGTCCTGATGGAACGAGACCGTTTTCTGCCAGACGAGGCCGTCGTCGCCGCGGCGCCAGAGTTCGAGGGCGCGGAAGGGGGGCACGTTGAGGGTCGAGGCCTGGCCCTCGCCGTCCCACAGGCCGATCTGCATCGAGCAGGCGGCAAGCCGATTGAGCTGGTCCTTGAAGGCGCCGATGGTGCCGCGCTCGCCGCCGGTGACGGCGAAGCCCATCGCCTTCATGAAGCCTGAGAGGCTGTCGGCGACCTCGATGGTGGGGCTGCGCTGGCGCACCGCCTCGGTGCAGAGATGCAGCAGCACCAGTCGCGCCTTGGGGCCGTAGGGGAGGCCCTGCGGCTCCATCTCGCCGGTCACCGGGTTTTTTAAGCGCCCGGCCATGAGGCTGAGCGAGTTGCGGCCGTATTCCCGCACGAATTCGCGGGCCCCGCCGGGATCGCGGTAGGGCAGGCCGCACAGCGCCAGCACCGAGTGCAGATGCTGGAGGTTTTCCGGCGCGGTCGGCTCGTTCTCGATGACCTCGCGCACGGCCTCGCGGCGGCGGCGGTCGCGGCCCATGGCCTCGCGGCGCTCGGCCTGGGCGCCGGCGGCGGCCCGTTCGGCGTCGCGCTCGCGCTGGCGGTAGAGCAGATGCTCGACGATCGGCGCGAACAGGAAGCCGCCGCGCGCCGCCTCCAGCTCGGCGCGCAGGTCCGCGTCGCGGATCTGATCGATCTTGGCGTCGAGCCCGGACATGCCGGCGCCTAAAGCCCCGCCGCCGGAACGCGGGTGAGAAGGGAAGGGGAGATCACGGGTTCGACAATCCTGAGGTTCCACCGCGGCCGAGCTTCGATCCGCGCTTCTGCCGCCAACCACCCTGTCGCGATTCGGCTCCGCGGAGTCCCAGGCGTCGAACGAGTTTTCCCGGCAATTCACGCATCCCCGGCCCGCTCTGCACAGGCGAGGCGAGAAGTGACCGCGCAGAGTTCGATACGGGGGCAAACCGGCCCACGCAGAGTTCGATACGCCCCCGCGGCCCGCCTTGTCCCCACGATCCACCGGCGAGCCCCGCGATCCACGCCGAATCCCGTGCGTACCCACGCAGAATCCGATGCGATTCCCCGTTCGCCGCGCGCAGAATCCCATGCGGGTCCACGCAGAGTTCGATGCGCATCCACGCAGAGTTCGATGCGCGAACAGGGTCCAAGCCACGGGCCGGACAGGGGAATTCGGCGCCCCCTATAACTTGCCGAACTGACTCTCGAAGAATCCTTTACAGATAGCTTTCCTAAGGGAGTTGGAGCAGCGTTCGGCAAACCGAACAGACCGGACACTCTGATTTTCAAAAGGAATGAAAGGAATTTTGCACAGGCCCGGACGGGATTCGCCCCGGTTTGTCCCCGCCGTGGGATGCTGCCGCAGCGGCGCGGGAGCGGCTATGAGCGACTCCGAAAGTACAGCCGGAGGCCGGGCGGATGGCGGAGCGGGACGGGGCGGCGATCGACAGGCTGCGGGGGCTGATGGCGCGTCTGCGCGATCCCGAACGGGGCTGCGCGTGGGACCTCGCGCAGACGCCGGAGAGCATCGTGCCCTACACGATCGAGGAGGCCTACGAGGTCGCCGACGCGGTCGAGCGCGGCGATGCCGACGATCTGCGCGACGAACTCGGCGACCTCTTGCTGCAGGTCGTGTTCCAGGCCCGCCTCGCGGAAGAGGCCGGCGCCTTCGGCTTCGACGACGTGGTCGAGGCGATCTGTGCCAAGCTGATCCGGCGCCATCCGCACGTGTTCGACGCGGACGGCGCGTTCCTGCAGCCCGGCGAGCGGCCGGACGATCCGGCGGCGATCGAGGCGGCCTGGGCCCGGATCAAGGCGCAGGAGCGGGCGGCCAAGGCGGCCTCCGGCAAAGCGAAGGCGGAGCCCGGCCCGTTCGCCGACGTGCCGCGGGCGCTGCCGGCGCTGGCGCGGGCCGACAAGGTCTCGCGGCGGGCGGCCGCCACGGGCTTCGACTGGCCGGACGCAGGCCAAGTGCTCGCCAAGGTGCGCGAGGAGACCGACGAGGTCGAGGAGAGCTTGTGCGCGGGCGACGCGGAGGCGGTGGCCGAGGAGATCGGCGACCTGCTGTTCTCGGTGGCCAACCTCGCCCGCCACGCGGGCGTCGATCCGGAGGAGGCGCTGCGCCGGGGCACGCGCAAGTTCGAGCGGCGCTTCGCCGCCATGGCGGCCCGCCTCGACGGCGGCCTGGAGGCGAGCGACCTCGCCACCATGGAAGCCGCGTGGCAGGCCGTGAAGCGCGCGGAAGCATGAAGAGCGCCGGGGCGTACCCGCCCCGGCGCTCTTCATTGGGTCTTCGACCCCGTCATGGGTTTCGAAAGGACGAGTCCTTTCGCGGGTGCAGGGCAGAGCCCTGCGATCGTCGGGGCCTTGCCCCGACACCCCACCAAGGGCCTGAGGCCCTTGGATCCCCGGACTTAGGAGATCAGGTCGAGCTTGGCGGTTTCGAAGCCGGCGCTGCGCAGGCCGTCGGGGAGGGCGGCGTAGTCGGCGTAGCCGGCCTCGCGGGCCATGGCGTCCAGGGCGGTGCGCTCGTCGTCGGCGCTGCCGGTCCAGAGGACGGCGCCGCTGGTCTTCTGGCGGATCTGGAAGATGCTCATGCCGGGAACCTCGTCGGGAAGGGGTCGGCGGTTCGGCCCGCGCTTCACCAGGAGGCGCGGCGAATCCTGTGACGGGACAACCCGCGAGCGCGGCCGCGGTTGCACTGCGACGTTGGGGCGCGCCATCAAATCGCCTGCCCTCGTGGACAAGGGGAGGGCGGCCCTTGCCCCTCCTCCGTCGAAGCGAAGCCCCATGTCCGCCCGCCTCCTCGCCCTGCCGGTCGCGGCCTGCCTGTGCTTCGCGCCCGCGGCCCTGCGCGCCGAGCCGGCGCCGCCCGCCGCCGCCGTGCCGGACCCGGCCGCTTTGCTGCCGGCCGTCAGCGTGGTGCCGGCCAAGCGGCGGGAGATCGTCGAGCGGGCGATCGTCACCGGCACGCTGGTGCCCCGCGACGAGATCTTGGTCGCCCCCGAGGTCGAGGGCCTGCGCATCGTCGAACTCGCGGTGGAGGAGGGCGACCGGGTCGAGAAGGGCGCGGTGCTGGCCCGCCTGTCGCTCGAGATGATCGAGACGCAGGAAGCCGCCAACGCCGCCGCGACCGCCAAGGCCGAGGCGGCGATCCTGCAGGCGAAGAGCCAGATCGTCCAGGCCGAGGCGGCGCAGGTCGAGGCGCGGCAAGCGCTGGAGCGGGCGCAGTCGCTGGTCAAAACCGGCAACGCCACCGCGGTCACCCTGGAGCAGCGGGTCTCGGCGGCGGAAGGCGCCAACGGGCGGCTCGATGCGGCCCGCGCGGGCCTCGCGCTCGCCCAGGCCGACCTCGCGGCGGCGAAGGCTCAAAGCCGAGAGATCGCGTTGCGGCGCGCCCGCACCGAGATCCGCGCACCCGAGGCCGGCATCGTCAGCCGCCGCACGGCCCGCGTCGGCGCCACCGCGAGCGCGGTCGGCGAGCCGCTGTTCCGGCTGATCGCGCGGGGCGAGATCGAACTCGAAGGGGAGGTGCCGGAGACCGCCCTGCCCCGGCTCAATCCCGGCGATCCGGCCAGGCTCGAACTGGAGGACGGGCGCGCGATCCCCGGCGCGGTACGCCGCGTCTATCCGGAGGTCGATCGCGCGACGCGGCTGGGTAAGGTCCGCATCCGGCTGCAGCCCGATCCTGCACTGCATATCGGCGCCTTCGCCCGCGGCCGGGTCGAGGTGGCGCGGCGCTCCGGCGTCGCGGTGCCGCTCGCCGCGGTGCTCTACGCCGCCGATGGGACCGCCACGGTGCTGGCGGTGACCGAGGGCCGCGTTGCCGCCCGCCGGGTCGAGACCGGGCTCTCGGCCGAGGGGTTCACGGAGATTCGCTCCGGCGTGAACGCGGGCGAGACCGTCGTCGCGCGGGCCGGCTCGTTCCTGCGCGACGGCGACCGGGTGCGCCCGGTCCTGCCCGCGACCGCCGCGGCCCGCTGAGGAGGTCCGCCATGCGCCTCAACATCTCGGCCTGGGCGATCCGCAAGCCGATCCCCTCGCTCGTCCTGTTCCTCGTGCTGATGGTGCTCGGCCTCGTCAGCTTCCGGAGCTTGCCGATCACGCGGTTTCCCAACATCGACATCCCGATCGTCTCGGTGACGATCACCCAATCGGGCGCCGCGCCCTCCGAACTGCAGACCCAGGTGACGAAGTGGGTCGAGGATTCGGTGGCCGGCGTGAAGGGCGTCAAGCACATCCTCTCGACCATCTCGGAGGGCTCGTCGGTCACGACGATCGAGTTCCGGCTGGAGACGAACCAGGACCGCGCCGTCAACGACGTGAAGGATGCGGTCTCGAAGATCCGCATCAACCTGCCGCGCACCATCGACGAGCCGATCATCAGCCGCGTCGAGATCGCCGGCCTGCCGATCATGATCTACGGCGCCTCCGCGCCCGCCATGACGCCGGAGGACCTGTCGTGGTTCGTCGACGACGTGGTGGCGCGCCAGATCCAGGGGGTGAAGGGCGTCGGCGGCGTCGAGCGGCTGGGCGGCGTCGCCCGCGAGATTCGCGTGACCTTGAAGCCCGACCGGCTGCTCGCGCTGGGCATCACCGCGGCGGACGTGAACCGTCAACTGCGCCTGACATCGGCCGACATGGCCGGTGGACGCGGGGAACTGGCCGGCTCCGAGCAGTCGATCCGGACGCTGGGCGGCTCGGCCAGCCTGGAGACCTTGGGGGCCACCTCCATCGTCGTGCCGGGCGGGCGCAAGGTGCGGCTCGACGAACTCGCGACCCTGATGGATTCGGCCGAGGAGCCGCGCACCTTCGCCCGCTTCAACGGCGAGCCGGTGGTGGGCTTCGCGATCTCGCGGGCCATGGGGGCGAGCGACGCCGAGGTCTCGGTCGCGGTCGCCAAGCGCATCGAGGAGCTGCATGCGGCGAACCCGGGCGTGCGCTTCGACCTGATCGACACCAGCGTGGTCAACACGGTGGGCAACTACCACTCGGCGATGATGGGCCTGCTCGAAGGGGCCGCGCTCGCCGTGATCGTGGTGTTCCTGTTCCTGCGCGACTGGCGCGCCACGCTGATCGCCGCCATCGCGCTCCCGCTCTCGGTGCTGCCGACCTTCTGGGTGATGAGCGCGCTCGGCTTCTCGCTCAACGCGGTCAGCCTGCTCGCCATCACGCTGGTGACCGGCATCCTCGTCGACGACGCCATCGTCGAGATCGAGAACATCGTCCGCCACATGCGGATGGGTAAGTCGCCCTACCGGGCGGCGCTGGAGGCCGCCGACGAGATCGGGCTCGCGGTCATCGCCATCACCGCGACCATCATCGCGATCTTCGCCCCCGTCTCGTTCATGCCGGGCATCGCCGGCCAGTACTTCAAGCAGTTCGGGCTCACCATCGCGGCGGCCGTGTTCATGTCGCTGCTGGTCGCGCGGCTCATCACCCCGCTCTTGGCCGCCTACTTCCTGCGCGACCACGGCCCCGAGGACGAGCGCGAGGGGCCGGTGATGCGGCTCTACGGCCGGATCGTGGCATGGTCGGTGCGCCACAAATACGTGACGCTGGTGCTCGGCCTCGCCTGTTTCGCCGGCTCGATCATGTCCACCAAGCTCCTGCCCGCGGGCTTCCTGCCGGCGGAGGATGCGGCGCGCACCATGTTCGTGGTGGAACTGCCCCCCGGCGCCCGGCTCGACGACACCAGAAAAGTCTCCGACGGCATCGTTGCGACGATCCGGGCCATGCCCGAGGTGAAGTCCGTCTTCGTCGATGGCGGGCGCCAGCTGCCGGGCAAGAAGGAGGTCAGGCTGGCGAGCCTCACCATCAACCTCACGCCGAAGAACACCCGCCACCTCACCCAGAAGCAGATCGATCTGAAGATCTCCGACATCCTGCGACAGGTGCCGGACATCCGCTTCTGGTCGCTGCAGGAGGGCGGGCAGCGCGAATTCGCCCTGATCGTGTCGGGGCCGGACAAGGACGTGGTGGCCGAGGTCGCCGCCCGGCTCCAGCGCGAGGCCATGGGCGTGCCCCACCTCGTCAACGTGATGTCGACGGCCCCCCTCGACCGCACCGAGATCCGCATCACCCCGAAGCCCGGCGTCGCGGCCGATCTCGGCGTCTCGACCGACCTCATCGCCGAGACGGTCCGCGTCGGCACCATCGGCGACATCGCGGCCAACCTCGCCAAGTTCAACGCGAAGGACCGGCAGATCCCGATCCGGGTGATGCTGCCCGAGACCTTGCGCGGGCAACTGCCCGAGATCGAGACCCTGAAGGTGCCGGTGAAGGCGGGCGCCGCGGTGCCGCTCGCCACGGTCGCCGACCTCAAGCTCGGGCGGGGCCCGACCGCGATCGAACGCTACGACCGCACGGTGCGCGTCGCCATCGAGGGCGACCTCCAGGGCTCGGACGCGCTGGGCACCATCATCGAGCAGGTGATGGCTTTGCCCGCCGCGACCCACCTGCCGGACGGCGTGACCATCAAGCAGACGGGCGACGCCGAGGTGATGGGCGAGGTGTTCGAGGGCTTCGCGCTCGCCATGGGCGCCGGGCTGATGATGGTGTTCGGGGTGCTGGTGCTGCTGTTCGGCAACTTCCTCCAGCCGCTGACCATCCTGTTCTCGCTGCCGCTCTCCATCGGCGGGGCGATCCTCGGGCTCCTCATCTTCCACATGCCGATCTCGATGCCCGTCGTCATCGGCATCCTGATGCTGATGGGCGTGGTGACGAAGAACGCGATCATGCTGGTGGACTTCGCCGTGGAGGAGACCGCCCGCGGCGTGGATCGCGTCACCGCCATCGTGGACGCGGGCCGCAAGCGGGCGCGGCCCATCGTCATGACCACCATCGCCATGGCGGCCGGCATGGTGCCGTCCGCGATGGCGCTCGGCATCGGCGGCGAGTTCCGCGCGCCGATGGCGGTGGCGGTGATCGGCGGGCTCATCGTCTCGACGGTGCTGTCGCTGGTGTTCGTGCCGGCGATCTATCTCTTGGTCGACGACCTCTCGCGGCTGTTCGTGCGCCTGTTCGGCCGCTTCGTCGGCGCCACCGACGAGCCCGGCCCGGAGGCGGAGCCCTACCGTCCGCACCCGCCGGCCAACGAGCCCGCTTCGTTCGGGCGACGCGTCGCCGCCGAGTAGCGGCGGCGGTCCCGAGATGTCTAAAATAAAGGCCGAATCGCGAGAACGTGCCGTCAAGGTTGTATCGGCGCGCGGCTCCCCCGATCCGCGCGAATGCATTCGGGGGCGACTTACGTAGAAAACACCAAGTTTTTCTCAACACATTGATTACAGACTCACCGCTGCCGCTTGCCCGAGTCGGAGGGTGCGCGGCGGACGGATGAACCATGAAGGTCGATTCACAGGACCGATACGTCTGCCTCGTCTCGGATCGCCGGGAGCGGGCCGAGCGTCTGGCGTCGGGCATCGCCCTGGTCCAGCCCTGCCGGACGATCGAGCCCGGCGCCGCGCTGCCGGGCGGGCATCCGGTCGCCTTCGTCATCGACATGGCCGCCGACCGGGCCGAGGCCGAGAGCGCCGCCTGGATCGGGCGGCTCGCCGGCCTGATCCGCGCGCGGGCGGTGCCCTGCCTCTATCTCGCCCGCGGCAACGCCGTGCAGGACGCGGCGGCCCGGCGCCTGTTCGGCGCCGCCGCGATGATCGATCCCCGCTCCGCGGGCATCGTGCCGACGCTGCTGCGCCTCGTCGAGGAGGCGCAGGCCCGCGCGAATCCGGGGGCTTCCGTCGGCGGGCCGCGGGCGCGGGTCGGGACCGCCACGCGCCTCGTCACCCGGCTGTTCGACGCGGCGGCCGCCAACCGGCCGCCGAGCCCGGCCGTGGCGGAGGAGGGCACCGAGATCGTGCTCGACACCGTGTCCGAGGTCGGCATCCGCGGCTGGCTCGACCTCGTCTGGCGCCACGATATCTCGGTCTACCAGCACTCCTTGAGCGTGGCGGGCTTCGCCGCGGCGTTCGCCGCCGAACTCGGCCTGTCCGGGGCCGACCGGCGGCGGCTGGCCCGCGCCGCCCTGCTGCACGATGTCGGCAAGGCGCTGATCCCCCGCGCGATCCTCGAAAAACCCGGCCCGCTGACTCCGGAGGAGACGCGGGTGATGCAGACCCACGCCGACCTCGGCGCCGACCTGCTCGGCCGCGAGGCGGCCTACGCGCCGGAAATCCTCGACGTGGTGCGCCACCACCACGAGCGCCTCGACGGCTCGGGCTATCCCGAGGGCCTGACCGCGCCGCGGATCGGCGACCTCGTGCGGCTGGTGGCGATCTGCGACGTGCATTCGGCCCTGACCGAGCGCCGGGTCTACCGGCCGGCGATGACCCACGCGCAGGCCTTCGCGATCATGGAAGAACAGGCCGGGCAGCTCGACCCCGACCTGCTGCGGGCCTACCGCCCCGTGGTCGAGCGCGCCGCGACCGGGGCTCCGAGCCTCGCCATCGCCGCCGGCGGCTGACCAGATCAGACCCCGTCTTCGTCGGCAACCGGGACCGACTCACGGGGCCTTTGCTTCGCGTCGTGCGTGAAGCGGCAGCTCTGTGCCGGTCATGCCGCCGCCCAACCTTGCAAAATACCTTTTCGTAACGACCCCGACCTAGGATCGACACGGGGCCGGCCGTTTGCCGGGAAGCCCGAGCCGAGCACCGTCCGGGCCTTCCATGCGCGACACCCAAAAGGTCTATTCCCCGCCGCGAACCCGGATCGCGCGCTGGCTCGCCGAGCCCGGCGCCGATGTGCCCGAGCCGATCCGGCTCGCCCTGATCGCCAACCTCTACGGCACGCTGCCGATCTTCGTCGGCGGCGTGGCCAACACCATTCTGGTCGCCGCGGTGATCGCCGCCCGCCTGCCGACGCCGCCGATCCTGGCCTGGCTCGCCCTGGAGGTCGCGATCTGCCTCGGCCGGCTCGCCGTGCTGATCGTCGCCGACCGCGCCGCGCGGGCGGGCCGCCCGACGCCGACCGACCTCAACCTCATGCTCGCCGTCGCCTGGGCCGGCAGCCTCGGCTACGGCACCTTCGTCAGCCTCGTCTCGGGCGACTGGGTGGCGGCGACGCTCGCCTGCCTGTCCTCGGCGGCGATGGTCGGCGGCACGTGCTTCCGCAACTTCTCCGCCCCGCGGCTCACCGCCGTGATGATCGCGCTGACGCTGGGGCCCTGCTGCCTCGGGGCCGCGTTGTCGGGCGAGCCGCTGCTCGCCGTCACCTTCGTGCAGATTCCGGGCTACCTCCTGGCGATGACGCGGGCGGCCTACCGGCTCAACGGGATGCTGGTCGCCACCATGCGTGCCGAGCGGGAGAACGCGGCGCTGGCACTCCACGACGGGCTGACCGGGCTCGCCAACCGGGCCGGGCTGAACGCCGCGTTCGAGCGCCACGGGCATCGGGCGCCCGGCCTGCTCTATCTCGACCTCGACGGCTTCAAGGCGATCAACGACACCCACGGCCACGCGATGGGCGACCGGCTGCTGCGCAGCGTCGCCGAGCGCATCGCCGAGGAAGCCGGCCCCGACGCAGCGGCGGCCCGGATCGGCGGCGACGAGTTCGTGGTGCTCTGCCCCGGCCAGGCGCGCGGCGCCCTGATCGATCTCGGCGAGCGGCTGATCGCGCGCATCGCCGCGCCGCACCCGATCGGGCCGGAAGGGCAGGCGCTGGCGGTCGGCGTCAGCGTCGGCATCGCCACGGCGCCCGAGCACGGCACCGGCCTCGCCGCCCTGATGCGCGCGGCCGATTCCGCCCTCTACCGCGCCAAGTCGCTCGGCAAGGGCCGCTGCAGCGTCGCCTCGCGCAAGGCGGCGGATGTTTTGGACGAGCCGTCGGAGGCGGAGCGGCGGCGGGCCTGAATCGGTCTCCGAATCGGCACTCTCGGGTGCCGTTGAACCCCCTCTCCCCGCACGCGGGGAGAGGGTCGCGACGACCTCGTCGTCGGCGCGACAAGCGGAAGCGGGGGTGAGGGGGACTCGACGGACAGGGCTGGTCCTGAACCGCCCCCTCACCTTCGGCTGCCGCCTCGCTTCGGCGCCGACGAGGTCGCCGAAGCCCTCTCCCCGCGTGCGGGGCGAGGGGATGCAGCGGGGACCGAGCCGATTCAGGTCGCCGCCCGCGCCGCGACCCGCTCCGCCAGCAGACAAAGAATCTCGAACAAAATCCCCGCGCCGGCCAGCGCCGTGATCCCGCCGGCATCGAGCGGCGGCGCGACCTCGACGAGGTCGGCGCCGACGAGGTCGAGGCCGCGGAAGGCCCGCAGCAGGTGCAGGGCCTCCCGCGTGGTGAAGCCGCCGATCTCCGGCGTGCCGGTGCCGGGGGCGAAGGCGGGATCGAGGGCGTCGATGTCGAAGCTGAGATAGGTCGGCGCGTCGCCGACGACGGCGCGGGCTTCCGCCGCCACCTCCGGCAGGCCGCGGGCGCAGACCTCCTCCATCTCGACGATGCGGATGCCCTGGCTCTTCGCCCAATCGCGCTCGTCCGCCGCATCCATGCTGCCGCGGATGCCGATCTGCACGCAGCGTCTCGGGTCGAGTACGCCGGCCTCCACCGCGCGGCGGAACGGGGTGCCGTGGGTCAGCCGCGAACCGCCGTACTGGCTGTCGTCGGTGTCGCTGTGGGCGTCGATGTGGATCAGCCCGAGCGGGCGCGCCGCCCCCAGCGCCCGCAGCACGGGGAAGCTGACGAAATGGTCGCCGCCGACCGAGAGCGGCACGATGCCGGCCTCGGCCAACGGCCGGTAGAACGCCTCGATGCGCCGGTCGGTCTCGGCGGCGTCCACGGGGTTGACCGGCACGTCGCCGAGGTCGGCGCACGCCGCCAGCGCGTAGGGCGCGACGCCGGTGGCGTGGTTGAGCGCCCGCGTGCCGGTCGAGGCCTCGCGCACGGCCCGCGGGCCCAGCCGGGCGCCGGGCCGGTTGGTGGTGGTGCCGTCGAACGGGATGCCGACCAGCCCGATCTCGACCGCGCCCGGTGCCGCCTCGGGCGCCAGCACCGGCAGCCGCATGAAGCTCGACAGCCCGGAGAAGCGCGGCGTCTCCATGCCCGAGGCCGGGCGGAACCGCGCCCGTCGCTCCGCCCGCGTGTCGTCCGCCTTCGCCGCCATGCCGCGCCTCCTTCGTGCGCGGTCCATCAAGCCGCCACGGGCGCCCGGCCGCAAGCCGCGCCGGAACGGGGCAGGGGGCCAAGCGCCCCCCGCCCTCGCCCGCTCAGCCGCCCTGCTTGCGCAGGCTGCTCTCCTCCCCCGAGCCGTCCGTCATCGGGCCCGACGCGCTGCTCGTGTTCGCGGCATCGGAATCCGCGTCCGTCTGCCGGGCGCCGACATGGTCGTGATACTGCTCGGTCTGGATGTTGCGGCTGTCGAGGCCGCGCTCGTCGGTGTGGCGGGACTTGCCGCGGTTGCTCAGCACGTCGTTTTCGCCGAGCACGCCCTCGGGCAGCTCGGTCATGGCGCCGCTGCCGTCGCCCTTGCCCTGCGTGCCGGGCCCCATGCTGTGCCGGTCGGCCTTGGCCATGGTCTCGCTCCTGTTGGCTCACGGGTTCGTGAGGGCCCGGAACTGGACGCAGGGTCGGCGGCGGCAAGGCGGCGGCGTCGGATTGCCGCTGGCGGGGAGAACCCTTCAAGCGATCAGCCGCGGGGCAGGCCGCTCCTCCGCCGCGCCGGCCTCGATCTCGGGCAGGCGCTGCAGCAGCGCGGTCATCCGCATGGGCCGGCCGATCAGGTAGCCCTGGACCGAGCGGCAGCCGAGGCGGCGCAGGATCGCGAGCTGGCCCTCGGTCTCGACGCCCTCGACGATGCAGGGCAGGTCGAGGTTGCGGCAGAAATCCAGGATGGTGGCGACGATGCGCTCGCCGCGCGGCGCATGCAGGTCGGCCATGAAGCTGCGGTCGATCTTCACCTTGTCCAGCGGCAGGCGGTGGACGTAGCTGAGGCTCGAATAGCCCGTCCCGAAATCGTCGAGCGCGATCCGGATGCCGAGCGCCCGCAGCAGGGTGATGGCGTCGCAGGCCCGCTCGAAGTCGCGCATCAGCGCCGTCTCGGTCAGCTCCAGCGTCAGGCGGCGCGGATCGAACCCGCTCTCGCGCACGATCTCCATGATGGCGATGACGGTCTCGGCGGAGGCGAGGTCGTGCGAGGACAGGTTGAACGACAGGCCGATCCCCGGCGGCAGGCGGGCGGCGTCGCTGAGCGCCCGGCGCAGCAGCGTCGTCGTCAGCCGGTGGATCGCGCCGCAGCGCTCGGCCGCCGCGATGAAGCGGTCGGGCGCGATCCGGCCGAGCGTCGGATGGGTCCAGCGGGCCAGCCCCTCGACCATGACGACGCGGTTGGTGCGCAGGTCGAGGATCGGCTGGACCTGCACCTCGATCTCGCGGGCGAGGTCGGGGCTGTGCAGCGCCGCCTCGATGGCGCGCTCGGTGCGGATGGCGTTCTCGTGCTCCTGCGAGAACGCGGTGGTGTGGCCGCGCCGGTTGAGCTTGGAATGGTAGAGGGCGTAGTCGGCCCGGTCGAACAGCTCGGGCGCCCCGCGGCCGGCCTCGGGATAGACCGCGAGCCCGGCCGAGCAGCCCGCCGTCACCAGGGTCTCCCCGAGCCGGATCGGCGCCCGTAGCGCCGCGCAGATCCGGTCGCAGACCGCCGTGACGTCGGCACCGTCCGCCGGGAGGCGGATGAGCGCGCCGAACTCGTCGCCGCCGAGCCGCGCCACGCTCACCCCGGAATCGGCGAAGCGGGCGAGCCGCCGCCCGGTCTCCTGCAGCACCCGGTCGCCGGCCTTGTGGCCGTAGGTGTCGTTGATCGGCTTGAAGCGGTCGAGATCGAAGATCGCCAGCGCGAACGGGGCCTCGCCCTCAGTCAGGGCCTCCAGCTCGCTGAAGAAGGCGCGGCGGTTGGGCAGCCCGGTCAGGCTGTCGCTCAGCGCCAGCCGCGCGTTCTCCTCGGCGAGGCGCTGCGCCTCGAACTGCGCGCGGGTGAGGGTGACGAAGGCGCGGAAGTTGTTGGCGAGGATGCGCACCATCACGACCGTCACGAAGGTCGTGTTGAGGGCGATGGCGATGAACACGCCGTTGTGGCTCGTCAGGCAATGGATCAGGAACGCCCCCGTCACGATCAGCGTCACGCCGAAGGCGGCGACCGGCAGGTGGGTCAGGCAGAAGATGCAGCCGATCACCGTGATGGCGATGAAGATCGCCACGTGCCCCTGCTCGTAGGGGCCGCCGAAGGCGGAGAGCGCGATCGCCCAGCCGACGAAGCCGACCGCGAAGACGAGGGACAGTGCGGTCGTCAGGCGCAGGTGGCGCTCGGCCCGCGCCTCGGAAAACGTCTCGGGCCGCATCCGCCACCAGTGCAGCGCGCGGGCGGCGCACAGGGCCACGAACACCGCCGGGCAGGCGAGGGTGAGCGAGGCCGGCGCGAGGCCGAGATGGGTGAAGGCCAGGGCGCAAGCATTGACCGAGAGCAGGGCGTAGAGCGAGACGATCTGGGTGCGCAGCTCGACGAGCTGCCGGACGGCCATGCGGCCGGAGACGCGCGCGAACAGCTCCTCGCCCAGAAGCCTGCGGACCGGCGCGCGAATTCGTTCGAAGGACGACATGCTTCCGCGCTCTCGCTCGATCACCCAGATGTGAGCGAATCGCCTTAAGAATCGATGACGTGGTGAATCCCGGCCGCGCCGGGACCTCAGCCCGACCGGGCGGCCAGCAATTCCGAGAACCGCGTCACCAGCCGGCGCCCGACCTCCTCCTTGCCGAGTTTCGGCCAGGTCTCGACGCCGCCGTCGCGGGACACGAGATGGACGGTGTTGTCGAGCCCGCCCATCACGCCGCCCTCCGCCGAGACGTCGTTGGCCACGATCAGGTCGCAGCCTTTGCGCGCGATTTTTTTCCGCGCGTTGTCGAGCACCGCATCGGTTTCGGCGGCGAAGCCCACCACCAGCGACGGGCGGGCGGCCGTGCGGGCGGAGATCGTGGCGAGGATGTCGGGGTTCTCGACCAGCGTCAGCGGGGCCGGCGTGCTGCCGTCCTTCTTGATCTTGGCGCCGCGGGTCTCGGCCGGGCGCCAGTCGCCGACCGCGGCGGCGAAGATCGCCAGATCGGCCGGAAGGGCGGCCTCGACCGCGGCCAGCATGTCGCGGGCGCTCTCGACCCGCACCACCGTGACGCCCGCCGGATCGGGGATCGCCACCGGCCCCGACACCAGCGTGACCCGCGCGCCCGCTTCCGCGGCGGCGGCGGCGACCGCGTGGCCCTGGCGGCCGGACGAGCGGTTGGCGAGGTAGCGCACCGGATCGATCGCCTCGTGCGTCGGACCCGAGGTGACCAGTACGTGCCGCCCCGTGAGCGGTTTCTTGGCGGTTTCGCGACCCGCCAGGAAGCCGAAGCCGGTGCTGCCTGAGCGCGCCGCCAGCATCGCCTCCAGCGCGTCGGCGATCTCGTGCGGCTCGGCCAGCCGCCCGGGGCCGAACTCGGCCTCGGCCATCGCGCCCTCGTTGGGGCCGACCACGCTCACGCCGTCGGCCTTCAGGGTCGCGAGGTTGCGTTGCGTGGCCGGATGCAGCCACATCCGCACGTTCATGGCCGGGGCGATCAGGATCGGCAGGGTGGTGGCGAGCAGCACCGTCGCGGCCAGATCCGGCGCGTGGCCGGTCGCCATCCGGGCCATCATGTTGGCGGTGGCCGGCGCCACCACGACCGCGTCGGCGTCGCGCGCCAAGCGGATATGACCGATCTCGGCCTCGCTCTCCCGGTCGAACAGGTCGGTGTGCGACCGCTCGCCCGCGAGCGCGGCCGCCGCGAGCGGCGTGATGAATTCCTGCGCCGACTCGGTCAGCAGCGGGCGCACCGCCGCGCCCCGGTCGCGCAGGCGCCGGATCAGGTCGAGCGCCTTGTAGGCGGCGATGCCGCCGCCGACGATCAGGAGGACGCGGCGGCCGGCGAGCGGGGAGGGCGAGCGGGACATGGGGCGCAGCACGAGATTCTTTGGGGCTGCGCGTCAAGGGGAGGGGGCACCAGCCTCGGACCGACGCCCATTCTGATGCAAGGCGCAACGCTCTCGAATACCCTCCGCCGTCATTCCGGGGCGCCGAAGGCGAACCCGGAATCCACGACTGGCCGCGACGCCTCGTACAGCCGCGCATCACGGGTGGATTCCGGGTTCCGCTGCGCGGCCCCGGAATGACGGGGGAGGGGTGAAACGCGGGCTGTAACCCCGCCTCCCCCTCAATCCGGCACCGTCAAACCCGCGATCCCCTCCCGCGCCGGCGGAAACTGCGGGTCCATCGCCTCCAGCGTGTCGGCGATGGTGCGGGCCACCATGAGGTTGCGGGCCCATTTGCGGTTGGCCGGCACCACGTGCCAGGGGGCGTAAGGGGTCGAGCAGCGCGACAGCGCGTCGTCGAAGGCGGTGCGGTAGGCGTCCCAGCTTTTTCGCTCGGTGAGGTCGGCGGGGTCGAACTTCCAGTGCTTGTCCGGGTCTTCGAGGCGCGCCTCCAGGCGCTCCTTCTGCTCGTCCTTGGAGATGTGGAGGAAGAACTTCAGGATCGTGGTGCCCGACAGCGTCAGCAGCCGCTCGAAATCGTTGATGAGGCCGTAGCGCTCGCACCACGTCTCCTCGGGCACCAGCCCCTTCACCCGCACCACCAGCACGTCCTCGTAATGGCTGCGGTTGAACACGCCGATCAACCCGCGGCCCGGGGCGCGGAGGTGGTAGCGCCACAAAAAATCCTGATCGAGTTCCTCGGCGCTCGGCACCTTGAACGACCACACCCGGCACCCTTGCGGGTTCACGCCCTCCAGCACGGAGCGGATGGTGCCGTCCTTGCCGCCGGTGTCGATCGCCTGGAACACCACGAGGAGCGAGCGGGCGTGCTCGGCGTAGAGTTTCTCCTGCAACGCCTTGATCCGCTCGCGCACGCCGGCCAGCGCCGCCTTGGCCTCGGCCTTCTCGAGGCCGCCCGTCGCGTCGGGATCGACATGGCTGAGGCTGAAGCGCGTGCCGGGCTCCACCGTGACGATGCCGGGGGCGGCCCGCGGCAGGGGCGGAGCGCGGTGCGGCGACAGGCTCGGCGCGGTGCCGAGCCCGGCATCCACCGCCCGCGCCCAGGCGGCGGAGGAGGGCGGATGGTCGTCGGCCCGCGCCTTGCGTGCTTCCTTCTTCGCCTTCTTGTCCTTGCTCTTGTGCTCCACGTCACCCTGCGACGCTGTTTCCCGGATTTTCCCCGTCTCCGGGCCGCCCGCATCCTTGCCGTTCGTCTTGCTCATACCGAAGATCACCCGCTCGTGAGCCGATCGCGGGCGCGAGGCCCGCGGGGAGGGGAAGCGTTGAGCCCCAAACAGATCCGCCGCCCCCGCCGTTCCCACCGGAGCGGGCGGGCGTGAGCGATGCGCCGACGATCTGGTTCCTGCGCCACGGCCAGACCGACTGGAACGCGGAAGGCCGCCTCCAGGGCCACCGCGACGTTGATCTCAACGCCCACGGCCTCGCCCAGGCCGGGGAGGCGGCCGATCGGTTGCGCCGCGTCGCCGGAGCGGACCTCCCCACCGCCGACTACGTCGCGAGCCCGCTGCTGCGCACCCGCCGGACCATGGAGACGGTGCGGGCCCGCATCGGCCTGCCGCCGACGGGCTACCGCGCCGACCCGCGCCTGCGCGAGATCGGCTTCGGCCACTGGGAGGGCCACACCTGGGCCGAGATCCGCCGCCGCGACCCCACGGGGGCCCGCGACCGCGACCGCGACCGCTGGGGCTACCGCCCGCGCGGCGAGAACGGCGAGAGCTACGCCATGGTCGAGGCGCGCGTCGAGGAGGTGGTGAGCGAGCTGCGCCGCCCCACCGTGATGGTCTCGCACGGCGGCGTCGCCCGCGCGCTCCTCGTCATCCTCGGCCATCTCGACATCCACGCCGCGGTGCGGATGGGCATCCGCCAGGGCAGCGTGTTGGTCCTCGACGCCAAGGGCTGGCGCTGGGCTTAGAGCCCTTCGGCGCCGGCAGGGCCGCCATGCGCCGCCGTTTTCTTTCGGGTGCACCCGCCATCTCTCCGTGTCGATGCGAGCGGGCGGCGCCGCAGGTTCCATCGCCGTTCAGCAGGTGTATGGGACGCCCCTGACAGGGACCGGGCCGCCAAGCGGGCGCGATCCCGTCGCAAAAGCGCCCCGCGCGCCGCGCTAGTCAGGCGCCGACGCCGAGGGGGCGGACGGACAATCGATCGGCCGAGGGGCCGGCACGGAGCAGCGGATGGACGGTCTCGCCGAGATGAGCCCGACCCGGCCGAACGGCGAGGGCGCGACCCCGCCGCGCGGCAGGGCGGTCCTGCGCGGCTCCGCGCGGCCCGACCTGATCCGCCGGGAGACCCTGGCCTCGATCTTCCGCGATTCGGCGCGGGCGCGGGCGCAAGCCCCCTGCCTGATCGACGCCGCCGCGAGCGGCCCCGACGGCCGCCCCCCGGTCCTGACCTACGCCGAAGTCGATGCCCGCTCCGACCGGCTCGCCGCCGCGCTCGGTGCCCGCGGGATCGGGCCGGGCGACGTGGTCGGCCTGTGGATGGCCCGCGGTACCGAACTGCTGATCGCCCAGATCGCCATCGCCAAGTCGGGCGCGGCGTGGCTCCCGTTCGACGCCGAGGCTCCGGCCGACCGGGTCGCGGTCTGCCTCTCGGACGCGGCGGCGAAAGCCCTGTTCGTATCGGAATCCTTGCGCCCGCAGGCGCCCGACGGCGTGGCACCCGTCACCACCGCCGAACTCCTGAGCGCCACGCCGGAAGGCGGCGCCCCCGATCTCGACGCGGCGGGCCTCACCCCCGAGCACCCGGCCTACCTGATCTACACCTCGGGCTCGACCGGCGTGCCCAAGGGCATCGTCATCAGCCACGCCAACATCTGTCACTTCCTGCGCTCGGGCAACGCCGTCTACGGCATGAGCCCCGACGACGTGGTGTTCCAGGGCGCTTCCGTCGCCTTCGATCTCTCGATGGAGGAGATCTGGGTGCCCTATCTCGTCGGCGCCTGCCTCTTTGTGGCGAGCCCGGCCATGATGGGCGACGTCGAGGCGCTGCCCGGCCTGATCGAGCGGGCCGGCGTCACCGTGCTCGACACGGTGCCGACGCTGCTCGCCATGATCCCCGGCGACCTCCCCACCGTCCGCCTCGTGCTGCTCGGCGGCGAGGCCCTGCCCGAGCCGCTGGTGGCGCGCTGGGCCACCCCGAACCGGCGCCTGTTCAACACCTACGGCCCGACCGAGGCCACCGTCGTGGCCACAGCCGCCGAGATGCGGCCGGGCGTGCCCGTCACCATCGGCGGCCCGATCCCGAATTACTCCGTCTACGTCGCCGACGAGGCGCTGAACCTCCTGAAACCCGGCGAGCAAGGCGAGTTGCTGATCGGCGGCCCCGGCGTCGCGAAGGGCTATCTCAAGCGCCCGGAGCTGACGGCGGAAAAGTTCGTCGCCAACCCCTACGCATCCGACGGCACCGATCCGGTGCTCTATCGCTCGGGCGACGCGGTCTCGATGACGGAAGACGGCGACATCGTCTTCCACGGCCGCATCGACGATCAGGTCAAGATTCGCGGCTTCCGGGTCGAACTCGGCGAGATCGAGGCCCGCATCCGCGGCGAGGAGGGGGTGAACCAAGCCGCGGTGGTGCTGCGCCGCGACGACGAGGTGGACCGCCTCGTCGCCTTCCTCGTCCCCGAGCGCGGCGTCGAGATCGACCGGGGCAAACTGCGAAAGGATCTGGCGGCGCAGATGCCGCCCTACATGGTGCCGGGCCATTTCGAGACGGTCGAGTCCCTGCCCCGCCTCACCTCCGGCAAGGTCGATCGCAAGGCCCTGAAAGCGACCCCGCTGACCGTCGCGGCGAGCGACGGCACGCAGGAAGAACCCGACAACGAGACCGAGGCCGCCCTGCTGGCGGCGGCGAAAAAGATTTTCGGCGAGCAGCCGATCGGCTTTGAGGCCGACTTCTTCTCCGAACTCGGCGGCCACTCGCTGCTCGCCGCCCGCTTCGTCGGCGCGGTGCGCGAGACGCCCGCGCTCGCCGGCATCACCCTGCAGGACGTCTATGCCGGGCGCACCCTGCGGGTCATGGCGTCGAACCTGATCGAGCGCACCGGCGGCGTCGGCACCGAGACGGCGATCCGCGACCTGAGCTTCGCACCGCCCCCGCTCCTGCGCCGCGCGCTCTGCGGGCTGGCCCAGGCCGCCGCACTTCCCTTCGTGATCGCGCTCGCCACGTCGCAGTGGCTCGGCATCTTCGTCACCTACCTGCTGCTCACCGGCGGGGGCCTCGGCTTCTGGGGCGAACTCGCCGTCCTGCTGCTCGTCTATATCGGCATCAACGTCGTGACGGCGACGGTCGCGATTTGCGCCAAATGGCTGATCCTCGGGCGGACGAGGCCCGGCCGCTATCCGCTCTGGGGCGTCTACTATTACCGCTGGTGGCTGGCGCAGCGGCTGGCGCCGCTCGTCCACATCAAGTGGCTCCAGGGCTCGCCCGCCCTCGCCACCTATCTGCGACTCTTAGGGGCCAGGATCGGCGAGGACGTGCTGATCTCCGACCTCGATGTCGGTGCGCCCGATCTCCTCACCATCGGCCGCGGGGCGTCGCTGGGCGGGCGGCTCGTCATCGCCAACGCCGAGGTGGTCGGCAACGAACTGATCATCGGCCCCGTCGTCATCGGCGAGGATGTCGCCATCGGCACCTCCTGCGTCATCGGCCACAACACCGTGATCGAGGACCACGCCGAGATCGCCGACCTCACCACCGTGCCGGCGGGCACGACCGTCGGCACGGCCGAATCCTGGGACGGCTCGCCGGGCCGGCGCGTCGGCACCGTCGATTTCGCGAGCCTGCCCGAACCGGCCACCGCCTCGCCCGCCCGGCGCGCGGCGTTCGGCGCGGTCTACGCCTTCCTGCTCGCGGCGGTGCCGGCGGTCGGCCTGCTGCCGATCTTCCCGGCCTTCTTCGTCTTCGACAGCATCTCGGACCGGCTCTCCGAGGTCACCGACGTCGATTATCACGCCTACCTGCCGCTGCTGACCTGGCCCACCGCGATGCTGATGACGGCGGGCACGGTGCTGCTGATCTCCGGCATCCGCTGGGCGGTGCTGCCGCGGGCGACCTCGGGCACCTACTCGATCTGGTCGGGCTTCTACCTGCGCAAATGGCTGGTGGCGCTCGCCGCGGAAGTGACGCTGGAGACGCTCTCCTCGCTGTTCGCCACGGTCTACATGCGGGCGTGGTACCGGCTGATGGGCGCCCGCATGGGCAAGGGCGCCGAGATCTCGACCAATCTCGGCTCGCGCCACGACCTCGTGAGCGTGGGCGCCAACAACTTCGTCGCCGACGAGGTGGTGGTTGGGGAGGAAGAGATCCGCCGCGGCTGGATGCATCTCCACACCGTCGAGACCGGCGCCCGCGTCTTCGTCGGCAACGACGGCGTGCTGCCACCGGGTGCGAAAATCCCCGACGACGTGCTGATCGGCATCAAGTCGAAGCCGCCCAAGAACGACATGATGCATCCGGGCGAGACGTGGTTCGGCTCGCCGCCGATCCGCCTGCCGGTGCGCCAGAGGGTCGATCTCGGCTCACGCGCCCAGACCTTCGAGCCGAGCGTTTGGGCGAAGCTCCGCCGCGGCCTGTTCGAGGCCTTCGCCACCTCGTTCTCGCCGATGCTCTATCTCTCGCTCGCCATCTGCGCGATCGATTGGGTGTTCTACCCCGCGATCCTGGAGGAGAACTGGCTCGGGCTCGGGGTCTCGTTCGTGGTGGCGAGCGTCGTCATCGCCCTGATCCAGACCTCCACCGTCATCGCCCTCAAGTGGCTGCTGATGGGGCGTTACCAACCCGGCATGCGGCCGATGTGGTCGTGGTGGGCGATGCGCACCGAGGCCATCGCGGTGGCCTATTGGGGCTTGGCCGGCAAGGTGCTGCTGGAACACCTGATGGGCACGCCGTTCCTGCCCTGGGTGCTGCGCCTGTTCGGCGTGAAGGTCGGCCGGGGCGCCTGCCTGCTCATGACCGACATCACCGAGTTCGACTGCGTCTCGATCGGCGACTATGCCGCCATCAACCGCTCGGCCGCGCTCCAGACCCACCTCTACGAGGACCGCATCATGAAGGTCGGCCGCGTCGAAGTCGGCAACGGCGTCTCGGTCGGCGCCTTCTCGACGGTCCTCTACGACAGCCATGTCGGCGACTACGCACGCCTGCGCCCCCTCACCATCGTGATGAAGGGCGAGTCGATCCCCGCGCATTCGCAGTGGGAGGGGGCGCCCGCGGTGCCGGTGGTGCATGGGGCGGAGCCGGCGAAGGTGGCGTGATCCTTCGCCTGGGGCGCCTCGGCACCGCGGGCGTTTCGTGCGAACCTACGCGCGCCCCGGAGGCCATCCATGCTCGACGCGAACCCATCTGCCTTGCCCGAGCCACGTAGCCTGATCGGCACGTGGCGGCGTTTCGGCCCGGTCGGTCCGGTCTATGAAATCATCGGCACCCGTGAGCCGTTGCCGCGGGGAGGGTCCCTGATGCGGGTGCGGGTCGTGGAGACGGGCGAGGAGATCGATTACCCGCTCGCGGACATTCTCGACGATCCGAAGGAGCGTTGATGTTCGCGATCGCCTTCGATCTCGTCGTGGCGGACACCCAGGCTCATCACCCAAAGGGGCTTTCGCAGGCTTACAGCGACATCCGCACGACGCTCGCGAGCCACGGCTTCGATTGGATTCAGGGCAGCCTCTACATCAGCCAGGGCGAGGATCTCGCCAAGCTGTTCGCGGCCATTATGGCGCTCAAGGCGCTGCCCTGGTTTCCAGCCTCGGTGCGCGATTTGCGCGCCTTCCGCGTCGAGCAGTGGTCGGACTTCACCGCAACGGTCAAAAGCTGACGTGCGCTCGTTTCCTGTCGCTACCCGCCCGGCATGATGAGAGCTACGTCTTGACGACCGACAGACCGTCGGGCGCCCCGGACCAGTGGCTCTCGTCTGTGGCCGGGTTGTCGGCGTCCTCGGCGGCGATCCGCTCGATGTCGTCCTCGGCCATGTTGCGGAGGGCGGCCCAATCCGTGCCACGGGTCGCGGCCTCAGCCGTCGTGCCATCCGGCATGATCGCCCGTCCGTTCTCTGGAGGGTGCTTCACGGCGACCGCCGAAGGCTGACGCCGCCGTGAGTCGTGCACCTCACGCCGCCTCGGTCTTCCCGCCCAGCCGCTTGTCCAGATACGTGTCCACCGTCTGGGTCAGCTCGTCGACCTTGCCGTCGAAGAAGTGGTTGGCGCCCTCGACCATCTGGTGCTCGATGATGACGCCCTTCTGGGTCTTCACCTTCTCGATCACCGGGATCACCTCGCGGGCCGGCGCCACGCGGTCCTCCGAGCCGTGCACGAACAGGCCCGAGGACGGGCAGGGCGCCAGGAAGGTGAAGTCGTAGCGGTTGGCCATGGCGGCGATCGAGATGAAGCCCTCGATCTCCGGGCGGCGCATCAGCAGCTGCATGCCGATCCACGAGCCGAACGAGACGCCCGCGATCCAGCAGGACTTCGCCTCCGGGTTGACCGACTGCACCCAGTCCAGCGCCGCCGCCGCGTCCGACAGCTCGCCCGAGCCGTGATCGAACGCGCCCTGGCTGCGCCCGACCCCGCGGAAATTGAAGCGCAGGGCCGCGAAGCCGCGATTGGCGAAGGTGTAGAAAAGATTGTACACGATTTGATTGTTCATCGTGCCCCCGAACTGGGGATGCGGGTGCAGCACGATGGCGATCGGCGCGCCCTTCTTCTTGGGCGCCTGGTAGCGGCCTTCGAGGCGGCCGGCGGGGCCGGAAAAGATGACTTCGGGCATGGTGTCCTCAGATGACTCACCACACCCGCCCGGACGAGGCCGAACGGGCATGGCTGCGAGGGCCGGCACGCGCCGACCCTGCCTTGACTCGCTCGGCGCGCCTCTTAAAAACGGTCTTAGAATGATTCTAGGTGATTAGAACCGTTCTAAAGAAGAGGATTTCGAAACCTCGACCCAATCGGGAGTGCGCCGTTGCGGGCGCCTTAGCATGGGGACGGGGGGACAAATCAAGGAAATCACGGGCTCTTAAGGCGACAAGGACAGTTCTGGCACGGATGGACACGGCGGCGCGCAGCTATCTCGACCACAACGCGACCTCTCCGGTACGGCCGGAGGTGGCGGCGGCGGTCGCACGCGCCCTGAACCTGCCGGGCAACCCGTCCTCGATCCACGCCGAGGGCCGCGCCGCCCGCGCTGCGCTCCAGACCGCCCGCGCGCGACTAGCCGTCCTCGTCGGCGCCGCGCCGGAGCGGGTCGTGTTCACGAGCGGCGGGACGGAAGCCGCCAACGCCGTCCTGTCCGGTGCGCTACGCCGGAATGGCTGCCCCGCGCCGACCCGGCTGATGATCTCGGCGACCGAGCACCCTTGCGTCGCCGCCGGCCACCGCTTTCCTGAGAGCGCCGTCGAGGTCCTACCGGTGGACGAGACCGGGACGCTGCGCCTCGACGCGCTCGCCGCGCGGCTCGACGCCCGCCGCGACGAGGCCGTGCTGGTCTCGGTGCATGCGGCCAACAACGAGACCGGGGTGGTGCAGCCGCTCGCCGAGATCGTCCGCCTCGCCCGCGCCCACGGCGCCGCGCTGGTCCACAGCGATGCGGTGCAGGCGGTCGGCAAGATTCCTCTGGATTTCGATGCGCTCGGGCTCGATGCCCTGACCCTGTCGGGCCACAAGTTCGCCGCGCCCAAGGGCGTCGGGGCCCTCGTGCTGGCCGAGGGCGTGACGCTGGAGACGGCGTTCCTGCGCGGCGGCGGCCAGGAGGCGCGGCTGCGCTGCGGTACCGAAAATCTCGCGGGAATCGTCGGCATGGGCGAGGCGGCGGAGATCGCCCGCACCGCCCTCGACGCCGAGGCCGTGCGCCTCGCGGGCCTGCGCGATGCGCTCCAGAATCAGGTTCGTGCGCTCGCCCCCGACGCGGTGGTGTTCGGCGAGTGCGCCGCGCGGCTGCCCAACACGCTCAGCTTCGCCGTGCCGGGCCTGGCGGCCGCGACCGCGCTGATCGCCCTCGATCTCGCGGGCGTCGCCGTCTCCTCGGGCTCGGCCTGCGCCTCGGGCAAGGTCGCCCGCTCGCCCGTGCTCGCCGCCATGGGCGTGAGCCCTGCGCTGGCCGCGGGGGCGCTGCGCGTGAGTTTGGGCTGGAATTCGGACGATGCCGACCTGCGACGCTTCCTCGAGGGGTTCGAACGGGTCGTGTCGTCCCTATATCAACGGCGAGGGCAGGCCGCCTGAGCCACGCTCAGCGCCGCCCGCCCAAGCCAATCACTGTCGTTGAAACCCCCGGTCCTTGACGCCGGAGTCGGTTAGGAGAGGCTGAATGCCTGCTGTGCAGGAGACCATCGATCGGGTCCGTTCGATCGACATCGACCAGTACAAGTACGGGTTCGAGACCGTCATCGAGATGGAGAAGTCCGAGAAGGGCATCTCCGAGGACGTGGTGCGCTTCATCTCGGCGAAGAAGAACGAGCCCGAGTGGATGCTGGAATGGCGCCTCGACGCCTACAAGCGCTGGCTCACGATGAAGGAGCCGGAATGGGCCCGCGTCGAGTACGACCGGGTCGATTACAACGACATCTACTACTACGCCGCGCCGAAGCGGAAGGGCCCGGAATCGCTCGACGAGATCGATCCCGAGATCCTCAAGACCTACGAGAAGCTCGGCATCCCGCTGCGCGAGGTCGAGATGCTGGAAGGCATCGCCCCCGAGCGCCGCGTCGCGGTGGACGCGGTGTTCGACTCGGTCTCGGTCGCGACCACCTTCAAGAAGGAGCTCGAGAAGGCCGGCGTGATCTTCATGCCGATCTCCGAGGCCATCCGCGAGTACCCGGACCTCGTGAAGACGTATCTCGGCTCGGTCGTGCCCGTGACCGACAACTTCTTCGCGACGCTCAACTCGGCGGTCTTCTCGGATGGGTCGTTCGTCTACATCCCGCCGGGCGTGCGCTGCCCGATGGAGCTGTCGACCTATTTCCGCATCAACGAGCGCGACACCGGCCAGTTCGAGCGGACCCTCATCATCGCCGACAAGGGCTCCTACGTTTCGTATCTCGAGGGCTGCACCGCCCCGAAGCGCGACGACAACCAGCTCCACGCCGCGGTGGTCGAGCTGGTGGCGCTGGAGGATGCCGAGATCAAGTACTCGACCGTCCAGAACTGGTACCCCGGCGACAACGAGGGCAAGGGCGGCATCTACAACTTCGTGACGAAGCGCGGCGATTGCCGCGGCGCCCGCTCGAAGATCTCGTGGACGCAGGTCGAGACCGGCTCGGCGATCACATGGAAGTACCCGTCCTGCATCCTGCGCGGCGACGATTCCCGCGGCGAGTTCTACTCGATCGCGGTGTCGAACGGCATGCAGCAGGTCGATTCCGGCACCAAGATGATCCATCTCGGTAAGAACACCACCAGCCGGATCATCTCGAAGGGCATCTCGGCGGGCCGCTCGCAGAACACCTATCGCGGCCTCGTCTCGGCCCACCGGAAGGCCAAGGGCGCGCGCAACTTCACCAACTGCGACAGCTTGCTGATCGGCGACCAGTGCGGGGCGCACACCGTGCCCTACATCGAGTCGAAGAACGCGTCCGCGGTGTTCGAGCACGAGGCCACCACCTCGAAGATCTCCGAGGACCAGAAGTTCTACTGCCTGCAGCGCGGCCTCTCCGAGGAGGAGGCGACCGCGCTCATCGTCAACGGCTTCGTCCGCGACGTGCTGCAGCAGCTGCCGATGGAGTTCGCCGTGGAGGCCCAGAAGCTGATCTCGATCAGCCTCGAAGGCTCGGTGGGCTGACGGCCGGCCATGACCTACGCGTTCGACACCCTCAAGTTCACTCAGCGGCTTGAACAGGTCGGCGTCGGACGCGAACAGGCCGAGGCCCACGCCGAACTCGCGCGGGACATGATCCTGGCCGACGTGGCGACGAAGGCCGATCTCGCCGCCCTCGAGGCGTCTCTCAAAGCCGAGATCAGGGCCGAAATCTCCGGGGTGAAGTCCGAGTTCAGGACTGAAATCGCCGGGGTGAAATCCGATCTCAAGACGGAAATTTCCGGGGCGAGGTCCGAGTTCAGGACTGAAGCCGGCGGGATGAAAACCGAGATCGGCACGCTGAAGGCCGATGTCGGTTCTCTGAAAACCGAACTCGGCACCATGAAGAAGGAGTTCGAGGGCTCGCTGCGCGAACTCGAGCTCCGGATGACCGTGAAGCTCGGAGCGATGATGGTGGCGGCCGTCGCCGCGGTCGCCGCGCTTCAGAAATTCCTTTGACGGCGCAGCGCGTAAGCGGCCGTCGAACCTAGACTTGGGACTTCGTACAACATGCTGGAAATCAAGAACCTCGTCGTACAGATCGAGGACAACCGCATCCTCAACGGCCTGAATCTCACCGTGAACGACGGCGAGGTCGCCGCGATCATGGGTCCGAACGGTTCGGGCAAGTCGACGCTCTCCTACGTCATCGCCGGCAAGGAGGACTACGAGGTCCTCGACGGCGAGATCCTGCTCGATGGGCAGAACGTGCTGGAGATGGCGGCCGACGAGCGCGCCGCTGCCGGCATCTTCCTCGCCTTCCAGTACCCGCTGGAAATCCCGGGCGTGGGCACGATGACCTTCCTTAAGGCCTGCCTCAACGCCCAGCGCAAGGCGCGCGGCGAGGACGAGCTGTCGACCCCCGAGTTCATCCGCGCGGTGAACGGCGCCGCCGACAAGCTCGAGATCAACAAGGAGATGCTCAAGCGGGCGCTGAACGTCGGCTTCTCCGGCGGCGAGAAGAAGCGCATGGAGATCCTGCAGATGGCGCTGCTGCAGCCGAAGTTCTGCGTCCTCGACGAGACCGATTCCGGCCTCGACATCGATGCCCTGCGCATCGTCTCCGAGGGTGTGAACGCGCTGCGGGCGGAAGGGCGCTCGTTCCTCGTCATCACCCACTACCAGCGGCTCCTCAACCACATCGTGCCCGACACCGTGCACGTCATGTCGAAGGGCCAGATCGTGAAGACCGGCGGCAAGGAACTGGCGCTCGAACTCGAGGCCTCGGGCTACGCCGAGTACCGCACCAGCGAGGCCGCGTGATGGCCGACGTCACCAATCTCCGCTCCCCCGCCGAGGCCGGGCTGTCCAAGCTGTTCGAGTCGTCCCGCGCGGCGTTCGCCAGCGAGTCCGCGATCAGCCGCGAGGAGGCGTTCCGCTTCTTCGAGGCGACCGGCCTGCCGAGCCGCCGGGTCGAGGCGTTCAAGTACACCGACCTGCGTGCCGCCATCACCGAGGCCGCCCCGCCGGCGGAAGCGCCCTCGGACGCGGCCGCCAAGGACGCGGTGGCCGGCGCCACGGGCTTTGCCGGGGTCGAGGCCGTGCGCCTCACCTTCGTCAACGGCCATCTCGTGCCGGCCCTGTCGGACCTCGACCGGGTTCCCGAGGGCGTCACCGTCACGGCTCTCAACGAGGCGCTGTCGAAGGGCGACGACCGCCTGAAGCTGCTCGCTCCCGTCGAGCAGGTGCGCGAGAACCCGGTCTACCAGCTCAACACCGCCTTCCTGGCGGACGGCGCGCTGATCTCGGTCGCGGCCGGCGCCAAGCCCGCCACCCCCGTGCATCTGCGCTTCGTCGGCACCGGTGACACGTCGTTCTCGACGGCGACCCGCGTGCTGGTCGATGTCGGCGCGGGCGCCGAGTTCTTTCTGCTGGAGAGCCACGAGGGACCGTCCGGGCTGATCTATCAGCCGAACGACGCGCTCGACGTGCGCATCGGCGAGGACGCCGCCTTCCGCCACAGCCGGATCAACCGCGAGGGTGACGCGGCCATCGCGCTCTCCACCCTGTCGGCGCGGCTCGATGCCCGCGCGCAGCTGGAGACGGTCAACCTCGTCACCGGCGCCAAGCTCTCGCGCCACCAGCTCTACCTGCACATCGCGGGCGAGGACGCCAACGCCGTCGTCAACGGCGCGGCGCTGCTGGGCGAGGGCCAGCTCGCGGATTCGACTCTGCTCGCCGACCACGCGGCGACCGGGGGCGTCGGCCGCGAGATGTTCAAGACGGTGATCGACGGCGAGTCGACCGGCGTGTTCCAGGGCAAGATCATCGTCCGCCAGGTCGCGCAGCAGACCGACGGCAAGATGAAGTCCGATTGCCTGCTCCTCAAGGACGAGGGGCAGATGATGAACAAGCCGGAGTTGGAGATCTTCGCCGACGACGTCGCCTGCGGCCACGGCGCCACCTGCGGCGCGCCGGACGACGAACTGCTGTTCTACCTCATGGCCCGCGGCCTGCCGCGCGCCACCGCCGAGAGCCTGCTGGTCCAGGCCTTCGTCGGCGAGGCGGTCGAGGCAGTCACGCACGAGGGCGCCCGCGAGGCGCTGATCGGCGGGATCGAGGCTTGGCTGAAGGCGCGGGGGTAAGCGTCGGCAAAACCCTCCCCCACGGATATCGGGCTTGCCCGATATCCGCATCCTGAGCGCTCAAGTCGGGCAAGCTCGACTTGAGGTGGGAAAGGGTGCGTCACACAGCCTATTGGTCCACTCCTGAACCTCATCCTGAGGTGCTGAGCGTCAGCTCAGCCTCGAAGGAGGGCTTCAGGGATCGCACAGATATCTGGAGGGCTCGCTCAAAGCCCTCCGCTTCGCTCCGGCACCTCAGGATGAGGGGAGGAGCGGGATCGGCGGCACCTTGGCCGTCACGCTTCAAGGTCGAGACGATGAACGCACCCGTCCGCCCCACTCCCCAAGTGGCCCCCTACGACGTCCAGGCGATCCGGAAGGAATTTCCGATCCTCTCGGAAAAAGTCTACGGCAAGCCGCTGGTCTATCTCGACAACGCGGCCTCGTCGCAGAAGCCGAAGGCGGTGATCGACGCCATGGTCTCGTGCATGCAGACCGGCTACGCCAACGTCCATCGCGGCCTGCACTACATGGCCAATGCCGCCACCGAAGGCTTCGAGGGCGCGCGCGAGACCACGCGCCAGTTCCTCAACGCCGCCTCGACCGACGAGATCATCTTCACCCGCAACGCCACCGAGGCCTACAACCTCGTCGCCTCCGCGATGGGGCAGGCCGGGCTGATCGGGGAGGGGGACGAGATCATCCTCTCGATCATGGAGCACCACTCCAACATCGTCCCCTGGCATTTTCTGCGCGAGCGGCGCGGTGCGGTGATCAAGTGGGCGCCGGTGGACGACGAGGGCAACTTCCTCGTCGAAGAATACGAAAAGCTCTTCACCCCGCGCACCAAGATGGTTGCGATCACCCATATGTCGAACGTGCTCGGCACGGTGACGCCGGCCGAGGAGATCGTGCGGATCGCCCACGCCCACGGCGTGCCGGTGCTGCTCGACGGGGCGCAGAGCGCCGTCCACCGGGCGGTGGATGTGCAGGCGCTCGACTGCGATTTCTTCGTCTTCACCGGCCACAAGGTCTACGGGCCGACCGGCATCGGCGTGCTCTACGGCAAGAAGGAGTGGCTGGAGCGGCTGCCCCCCTACCAGGGTGGCGGCGAGATGATCCGTACCGTCAGCCAGGACGCGATCACCTACAACGACCCGCCCCATCGCTTCGAGGCGGGCACGCCGGCGATCATCGAGGCGGTGGGCTTAGGGGCCGCGCTCGAATTCATGATGAAGCTCGGGCGCGACCGGATCGAAGCGCACGAGGCGGCGCTGACGGCCTACGCGCAGGAGCGGCTCGGCGCGATGAACGCGCTGACCCTTATCGGGAAGGCGAAGGACAAGGGCGGCGTCATCGCCTTCGAGATGAAGGGCGCGCACGCGCATGACGTAGCCACCATCATCGACCGGCAGGGCGTGGCGGTGCGGGCCGGCACCCACTGCGCCATGCCGCTGCTCAACCGCTTCGGCGTCACCTCGACCTGTCGCGCCTCGTTCGGCCTGTATAATACGACCGACGAGATCGACGCGCTGGCCGAGGCGCTGACCAAGGCCGAGATGCTGTTTTCATAAAAGTTCGGCCGCGGGGCCCGGGGCCCCGCTGGCCGGAGGAGTGATCCGATGAGCGCAGACGCCACCATCACCGGCGGCACCAACGCCCCCGCCCTCGCGGCGGCCCAGGCGATTCCGCCGGAGGAGATCGACCGCCTGACCGACGACATCGTCGCGGCGCTGAAGTCGGTCTACGACCCCGAGATCCCCGCCGACATCTACGAGCTCGGCCTGATCTATCGCGTCCAGATCGAGGACGACCGGCGCGTGCTGATCGACATGACGCTCACCGCCCCGGGCTGCCCGGTGGCCGGCGAGATGCCGGGCTGGGTCGAGAACGCGGTGACCGCGGTGCCGGGCGTGCAGTCCTGTCAGGTCACCATGGTGTTCGACCCGCCGTGGGACCAGAGCCGCATGTCCGACGAGGCTCGCGTCGCGCTCGATATGTGGTAGCGCGTCACCGCGGTGCGCGGCCCGGCTCGAAGACGACGTCCTCGTAGATGTCGGCGAGCGCCAGCCGCGCGCCGATGGCGGGTAGTTCGATCACGGCGTCAGGCGCTTCAAAACTCTCTTCCAGCCATGCCTCGTCCTCGCGGCGATAAAGGACAGCGCTGGAAAAGCGTGTCTCGACGAGCAGGATATAGGCAAGGGTGGGGTGGCGCCGGTACTCGTCGAGTTTGCGGAACCGATCGATGTTCGTCGTGGAGGGCGATAGTACCTCTACGACGAGACGCGGCGAGCGATTCTCGTAGGTATCGCGGACGAGTTCGCCGCACTCCACCGTCACGTCGGGCCGCCGGATCGTAGCGATGCTGGTACGCAGGGCGACGTCGTCGGTAGTTGGGCGACAGCCGCTCCCGCGCAACTGAGTGTGAAGCGCGGCGATGATGTTCACGGTCGCGCGGTCGTGCTGAACGCTCGCACCGGTCATCATCTTAACGTGAGGGACCGGCACGCCGTCGACGAGTTCGTAGAGCCCATCCTGGGCCAACTGCCATTCGAAGAACTCTTCCGGCGTCATCCGCCGCCGCGCAGGATCAGCCATCGCACCCCTCCGTGACCGGTTGAGCATAGCACGCCCGAATGCGTGCCGCGCGGGCCGCCCTCCGGTGGACCCTCGCCCGGCGAATGCTTATCTTCGAGACACCCAAAAGGACTCACCCGCCCGGGCCTTGAACCCGGCCGCAGGAGAGAGAGCACGATGTCAGGTTTCAAGGTGATCTCGCTGACCGACCGCGCGGCGGAGCGGGTCAAGGCGATCATGGCCGATGCCGAGCGCCCCATCGCGGGGCTTCGCGTCGGCGTGAAGAACGGCGGCTGCGCCGGCATGTCCTACACGATGGAATATGCCGAGGAACGGAAGGCCGGCGAGGACGTGATCGAGGACCGCGGCGTGACCGTGTTCATCGATCCCAAGGCGGTGCTGTTCCTGCTCGGCACCGAGATGGACTTCCAGACCACCAAGCTGTCGTCGCAGTTCGTGTTCAACAACCCGAACCAGACCTCGGCCTGCGGCTGCGGCGAGTCGGTGGCGATCACGCCCGCCA
This sequence comes from Methylorubrum subtropicum, assembly GCF_038442325.1. NCBI lineage: Bacteria > Pseudomonadati > Pseudomonadota > Alphaproteobacteria > Hyphomicrobiales > Methylobacteriaceae > Methylorubrum > Methylorubrum subtropicum. Next base: position 74,201 of record NZ_JBBXMW010000008.1, read on the forward strand.
CGCCGGACCGGCTGCAAGCGGCGGTTTGATCGGATTCTCCCGCCCATCCCCTCATCCTGAGGTGCTGCGCAGCAGCCTCGAAGGAGGGCTCCAGAAGTCGCCGAGCGAACTGGAGCCCTCCTTCGAGGGCGACGCTTCGCGCCGCCACCTCAGGATGAGGGGATGGGTGGGAGAGGCGGAGCTTATGCCTCCGCGATCCCGTCGAAGGCCAGGCACAGATGGCGCGGCCCCCGCAGCGAGGCGCCGGGGCGGTAGGGCGGCGGGTCCTCGACGAGGCGCGGGTTCTTCAGCCGCTTCGCCAGCGCGACGAGGGCGACTTCGGCCTCGATCCGGGCGAGCGGCGCGCCGACGCAGTAATGCAGGCCGCCGCCGAAGCCGAGATGGCGGTTGTCGGGCCGGTCGGGGTCGAAGCGGTCGGGATCGGCGAAGCGGTCCGGGTCGCGGTTGCCGGATGCCAGCAGCAGCACGACGGGGGCGTCCTTCGGAATCGTCACGCCCGCGATCGGAATGTCGGCCACCGCGAGCCGCGTGCGGTACTGGACCGGCGGCTCGTAGCGCAGCATCTCCTCGATCAGGCGCGGCGCGACGGCCGGATCGTCGCGCAGCCGCTGCCAGTGCTCGGGAAAGCGCAGCAGCGTCAGCACGCTGTTGGTGATCAGGTTCACCGTGGTCTCGTGGCCGGCGACCAAGAGCAGCACCGCGGTGGCGATCAGGTCGAAATCGTTCATCCGCTCGGTGTCGTCGTCGCCCGATTCACTCCCATTCGCCAGATCCGTGAGGATGTCGTCCTGCGGCTCGTCGCGCTTCTTCTTGATCAGGTCGCGCAGAAAATCCGAGATCTCGGTGAAGCACTGCTCGTTCTTGGCCTGCGTCTCCTCATCGGCGCGCTGGTTCGGTTCGAGCGCGGTGGCGAGCTGCGTCGCCCAGCCCTGGAATTGCGGCTCGTCCTCGGGGGGCACGCCGAGCAGCTTGCAGATCACCGTGACGGGCAGCGGGTAGGAGAAGTCATCGACGAGATCGATGCGGGCCTTGCCCGCGAATTTTTCGATGAGTTCGTTGGTGAGATCGGTGGTTTCCTCGCGCATCCGCCGCACCCGTTCGGGCGAGAAGGCGCGCATCACGAGGCCGCGCAGGCGGTCGTGGTCGGGCGGATCGCGGAAGATGAAGGGCTGGTGGCGCCGCCGGATCTCGGCGCGGATCGGGCGGATGAACAGGTCGGTGATCGGGTGCCCGGTCCAGCGGAATTTTTGCGGGTCGGGCAGGTCCTCGGAGCTGATGCGCGGGTCGGAGACGAGGCGGGCGATCTCCGCGTGCGTGCTGACGACCCACGTGCCGTCCTCCTGCCGACAGACCGGCTGGCGCCGCAACTCGGCGAAGAGCGGGTAGGGGTTCGCCCGGTTGTCGGGGTCGAGCACCTGCTCGAACAGCGTGGTGCAGCTCACGTCACGGTTCCTTGATGCGCAGGCGTGGCTGGTCGATGGCGTCCGAAATCGGCGGGAACGGCGCGCGCTCGCGGATCGCCGCCGCGTAGGCCGGGAGCCAGCGGGCGCTGTCGATCGAGGCCGCCGCGACCGTGCGGCCGTCCCGCCCGTAGAGCGCCACGAGGCGCCGTTCCTCGGGCGAGCCGTGGACGATGGCGAAGCCGTCGGCCCCCTCGGTGAGGCCGACGAGCTTGATCGTCAGCCCGAATTGCTGCGACCAGAAATCCGGCAGGTGGTCGTGCCGCGTCAGCCCCGCGGCGGGGCCGGCCAGCATGTTGCGCGCCGCGGCCTTCGCCTGGGCGCGGGCGTTGCCCCAGTGCTCGACGGCGACCAGCGCCTCGTCCCCGTGCGGGTTCGGCCAGCGGGCGATGTCGCCCGCCGCGAACACGTCCGGGACGATGTCGCCGTTGGCGCGCAGCACCCGGCAATAGCCGTCGCAGAGCACGCCGCCCTCGTCCGCGGCGAGGCCGGAGCCTTCGAGCCATTCGACGTTGCGCAAAGCGCCGATGGCCACGACGACGAGATCGGCCTCGATCCGCTCGCCGTCCCTCAGCGCCACGCCGGTCAGCCGCCCGCCCTCGGATTCCATGCTCTCGATCTCGGCCCCGAGGCGCAGATCGACGCCGCGTTCCCGCGCGATCTCGCCGACGAGGCCGCCGAGGCGGGGTCCGAGCGCGGCTTCGAGCGGCTGGCCGTCGCGCACCAGAACGGTGACCGGGATGTCGAGGTCGCGGCAGGTCGAGGCGACCTCGAAGCCGATGAAGCCGCCGCCGACGAGGACGACGCGCCGCGGCTCCGCCCTCAGCCGGGCCGAGAGTTTTTCCGCGTCGTCGCGGTTGCGCAGGGTGAACACGCCGTCGAGCGCGGCCTCCTTGGGCTTCGACCAGGGCCGGGCGCGGGTGCCGGTGGCGATCAGCAGGCGGTCGTAAGCGAGCGTGGTGCCGTCGCCGAGGCTGACCGTGCGGGCGTCGAGGTCGAGGCGGTTTGCCGGCGTGCCGAGGCGGAACTCGGCGTTCAGGTCGGGATGGCGGGGCAGGGTGGTGTCGGGCGAAAACAACCCGCGCAGCACCTGCTTCGACAGCGGCGGTCGGTCGTAGGGGGCGTGCCTCTCGTCGCCGACCAGCGTCAGCGACCCGGCAAAACCCTCGGCGCGTAGCGCATGGGCGGCGGAGAGGCCGGCGAGCGAGGCGCCGACGACGACGATCCGCTCCGGCACTTTGCTCACTTCGCCTCTCCGGCTGCATCCGGATCGGCGGTGATGGCCCGCACCGGGCAGGCATGGACCGCCCGCTCGATCTCGGCGCGGGCCGCCTCGTCGGGGGAGGGGTCGTAGATCAGGGCCTCGCGCCCCTGCAGCACGAAGTGCCGCGGCGCCGCGTAGACGCACTGGGCGTAGCCCTGGCAGCGGTTGAGATCGACGACGACCTTCATGCGCGGTTCGTCCGGCTCCGGGAGCAGGGTGGATGGCCTCATGCAACGCCGCGCGCGGCCGATTGTCCCCGCCGCGCGCCCGGCGTTTTGACGCAAGCTAGGGCGCAGAAGGGGCTCCACCATGCCGCCGCTCCGGCGCCAGCCCCTCGCGGGCGAGCGCCGAGGCGCCGCGGAGCGCCGCCCAGGCGCCCATCGCCGATCCGCCGTAGCGCTCGATTCCGGCCCGGCGGAGGATCAGCGCCGAGAGCAGGGCCTTGGGGGCGTTGGTCAGCAGCATGCCGAGGCTCGGGTCCGGTAGCCCGTATTTTCGCGAGACGTAGGCGCGCGACCACGCCTGATGCCAGCGCGTCCGAAACGTGCGGCCGGGCTCCGGCGCGGAGGAGCGTCCGCGTCCATGCAGGGCCACCGCGTCGTGGACGTGGATCAATGCGCGGCCGGCATCGATGACCCGGCGGCAGAGGTCGTCGTCCTCGTAGAACAGGAAGATCTCTTCATCGAACCCGCCGAGATCGAGGAAGAACGTCCGTTCGACCATCAGGCAGGCGCCCGACAGGAACGGGGCGCAGGCGTCGCCTTCGGGGAGCGCGCGCACGCCCTTCGGGTTGGTGAGGTAGGGGGCGAGCAGCGAGCGCGGCTGATAGAAGAAGCGCCCGTCCGGCTCGTGGATGCGCGGGGCGAACAGGCCGGCGTCGGGCCATGTGCGCGCGGCCGCCGTCAGCGCGGCGGCGGCGCCGGGCTGGAGGATCAGGTCGGGGTTGAGGATCAGGACGTGGGACGTGCCTGCTGCGCGCACCCCGATGGTGTTGGCGCGGCCGTAGCCCTCGTTGCGGGGGGGTTCGATCACCTGCGCGCCGTGCGCCCGCGCCACCGCGACGGAGGCGTCGCGGCTGGCGTTGTCCACGACGATCGTTTGGACGCCCTCGCGGGTGAGGGCGGCGAGGCAGTCGGGCAGGGCGCTGGCGCTGTCGTGGGCGACGACGATGGCGGTGAGGGTCACGGCCTATGAAACCCGCGCTGCCACAACCCTCCCCCCTCTGCGGGGGAGGGTGGCCCCCGAAGGGGGTCGGGAGAGGGGAGCGACGCTTCAGGAGATCGCTGGACGAGTGCGGCCAAGCGGAAGCGTCGCGCTGCCCCTCTCCCGCCCGCTCCGCGGGCACCCTCCCCCGCGGAGGGGGGAGGGTTCGGTGACAGCCTCACCCCTTCTTCTCGGGCAGGTTCAACCGAATATGCAGCTCGCGCAGCTGCTTGGGCGTCACCTCGGCGGGGGCGCCCATCATCAGGTCCTCGGCGCGCTGGTTCATCGGGTAGAGCACGACCTCGCGGATGTTCGGCTCCTCGCACAGCAGCATGACGATGCGGTCCACCCCCGGTGCGATGCCGCCGTGCGGGGGCGCGCCGAGCCGCAGGGCGTTCAGCATGCCGCCGAATTTTTCTTCGAGCACGTCGCGGCCGTACCCGGCGATGGCGAACGCCTTCTCCATCACGTCGGGGCGATGGTTCCGGATCGCGCCCGAGGACAGCTCGATGCCGTTGCAGACGATGTCGTACTGGAACGCCTTGATCCCAAGAATTTCTTGGGAGTCTTCCTCGCCCAAGGCGAGGAAAGCGTCGCGGTCGTAGTTCGGCATCGAGAACGGATTGTGGGAGAAGTCGATGCGCTTCTCGTCCTCGTTCCACTCGTACATCGGGAAGTCGACGACCCAGCAGAATGCGAACTGGTCCTTATCGTACAGGCCCAGCTCGTCGCCGATGCGGATGCGCGCCTTGCCGGCGAGCCCGGCGGCCTTGGCCTCGGTCCCGGCGGCGAAGAACACCGCGTCACCCGCCTTGGCGCCGGCCTTCTGGGCGATGCGGGCCTGGATGTCGGCGGGGATGAACTTGGCGATCGGCCCCTTGCCGGTGAGCGCCCCGCCCTCCTCCTCGAACACGATGTAGCCGAGCCCCGGCGCGCCTTCCGAGCGGGCCCAGTCATTCAGCTTGTCGAAGAACGAGCGCGGCTGGCTCCCCGCCCCCGTGGCGGGGATCGCGCGCACGACGCCGCCCGACTTGATCACGCCCTTGAACGCCTTGAACTCGACCGCGTCCTCGCCGAACTCGGCGGTGACGTCGGCGATGATCAGCGGGTTCCTCAGGTCCGGCTTGTCGACGCCGTATTTCAGCATCGCGTCGGCGTAGGTGATGCGCGGGAACTCCTTGGTGACCCGCTTGCCGTTCGCGAACTCCTCGAACACGCCGCGCAGCACGGGTTCGACCGCCTGGAACACGTCTTCCTGCGTGACAAAGCTCATCTCGATGTCGAGCTGGTAGAACTCGCCCGGGGAGCGGTCGGCGCGGGCGTCCTCGTCGCGGAAGCACGGGGCGATCTGGAAGTAGCGGTCGAAGCCCGCGATCATCGTCAGCTGCTTGAACTGCTGCGGGGCCTGCGGCAGCGCGTAGAATTTTCCGGGATGGACGCGGGACGGGACCAGATAATCGCGTGCACCTTCGGGGCTCGACGCCGTGAGAATGGGCGTTTGAAATTCGAAAAAACCGCCCTCGCGCATGCGGCGGCGGAGCGAATCGATGATCGCGCCGCGCTTCATGATGTTGGCGTGCAGCTTCTCGCGGCGCAGGTCGAGGAAGCGGTACTTGAGCCGCGTCTCCTCCGGATATTCCTGGTCGCCGAACACCTGCAGCGGCAGTTCGCCCGCGGGCCCTAGCACTTCGAGGTCGTCGATGTAGACCTCGATCGCGCCCGTCGGCAGCTCGGCGTTCTCGGTGCCGGCGGGACGGGTGCGGACGCGCCCGTCGATGCGGATCACCCACTCGGAGCGGGCGGTCTCGGCGGCCTTGAACGCCTTGGAATCGGTGTCGATCACGCACTGCGTCAGGCCGTAATGGTCGCGCAGATCGATGAAGAGCACGCCGCCGTGGTCGCGGATGCGGTGGCACCAGCCGGACAGGCGGACGGTGCCGCCGACGTCGGACGGGCGAAGCGCCCCGCAGGTGTGGGTACGGTAACGGTGCATGGCGGGCTCTTGAGAATGAGGCCGGCACCATTCACGGGGAGGGGGGGAAGTCAAGGATAAGCGGTTTCTCCGCCGGCTTTCCCGTCCTCCACACCGTCATTCCGGGGCCGCGCAGCGGAACCCGGAATCCACGACTGGCCGCGACAGTTCGATTGCGACCGGGCACCGCGCATCACGGGTGGATTGCACGCCTCCGGCGCGCCCCTTCGGGTCCGGGTTCGCCTGCGGCGCCCCGGAATGACGGTGGTGGTTTGAAGACGGACGTCACAGCCGCGGGTCGAGCGCGTCCGACAACCCGTCGCCGAGGCGGTTGAGCGCCATCAGGGTCACGACGAGGAAACCCGCGGGCGCCGCCAGCATCCACGGCGCGGCCTCCAGGGCCCGCGCCCCTTCCGCGATCAGCACGCCCCAACTCGTCGCCGGCTCCTGCACGCCGAGGCCGAGGAACGACAGGAAGCTTTCCAAGAGAATCACCCGCGGCACCAAGAGGGTCGCGGCGGCGATGATCGGCCCGAGCGTGTTCGGCACGGCGTGGCGCACCAGCACCGCCCCGGTGCCCGAGCCCAGCGCATAGGCCGCGCGGATAAAGTCGCGGCTCTTGAGACTCAGCGTCTGGGTGCGGACGATGCGGGCCATGTCGAGCCATTCGACGGCGGCGACCGCCACCAGCACCAGCCACAGCCCGGCGCGGAAGAACACCAGCAGCACGATGACGAAGAACACGAACGGCAGGGCGTAGAGGATATCGACCACCCGCATCATCAGGGCGTCGAGCCCGCCGCCGATGAGGCCGGAGACCGCGCCGTAGGCCACCCCCAGCGACAGGGCGACGAGGGTCGCGACGAGGCCGATCAGCAGCGAGACCCGGCCGGCGACGAGGCAGCGGGTGAGGAGGTCGCGCCCGAGCATGTCGGTGCCGAGGAGGAAGTGGAGCCGCCGCACGGGCGCCTCGACCACCAGTTTTTGGCCGTCGGGCGAGCGCTCCACGATGGTTGCGGGCCCGAACAGGTCGGAACGGGGCAGGAGGACGAGGTTGCGCGGGTCGATGGGTTTGGACGCGGTGAGCGTCAGGCGGACTTGTCCGCCCTCCCGGTGCATCTCGGCGAGCGTGACGCGCATGCGCTGGGCGAGGCGGTCGAGGGCCGGGCGGATCTCGTCGGGCGTCGGGTGGGCGGCAAGGCTCGGGCGCGTGCGGACGAAATCGGGATAGATCCGCTCCGGCGCGTGGCCGGTGAGGAACGGGCCGATCAGGCAGGCGAGCGTGATGGCGAGGAGCGCGATCAGCGCAGCCACGGCACCGCGGTCGCGGGCCAGCCGCCGACGGGCCAGCGCGGTGAGCGAAGCGCTCATGCGGCCCTCATGCGCGGGTCGAGCCATGCGGCGATGAGGTCGGCGATGAGGTTGAAGGCCAGCACCAGCACGGCCACCAGCACCACCGTGCCCATCACCAGCGTGTAGTCGCGGTTGAGCGCCCCATCGACGAAGTAGCGGCCGATGCCGGGCAGGCCGAAGATGGTCTCGACCACGACCGAGCCGGTCATCAGCCCGGCGGCGAGCGGCCCGAGCGTCGCCACGACCGGCAGCAGCGCGCCGCGCAGGGCATGGCGGGCGACGCGGGCGCGGGAGAACCCCATGGCGCGCTGCGTGCGGATGTGGGGCTGCACCAGCACCTCGGCGAGCGACGCGCGGGTGAGCCGGGCGATGCCGGCGGCGTGGGGCAGCGCCAGCGTGATCACCGGCAGGACGAGATTCTGCGGGGCGCCCCCGCCCCAGCCGCCGACGGGGAGCCACGCCAGCCCCAAGCCGAAGCCGATCTGGAGGAGCGGTGCGATCACGAAGTTCGGCACGGCGAGCCCGAGCGAGGCGACGAGGCCGACGAACCGGTCGGCGAGCCCGCCGCGGCGGAAGGCGGCAAGGCTCCCGAGGGCGAGGCCGAGAGTGAGCGCCAGCACGAGCGCCAGCGCCCCGAGCGTCGCCGAGACCGGCAGGCCGCGGGCGAAGAGATCGGCGACGGTCAGGTCGCGGAAGCTGAAGGAGGGGCCGAGATCGCCCCGCGCGAGACCGGCGAGATAGCGAAAAAACTGGACGGGCAGCGGCGCGTCGAGGCCGTAGAGCCGGCGCAGGTTCTCTATCGCGGCGGGCGGCAGCGGGCGCTCCAGATCGAACGGGCCGCCGGGGGCGAGCCGGATCAGGAAGAAGCTGCCGGCAATCACGAGGAACAGGGTCGGCAGGCTTTGGGCGAGCCGGCGCAGGAGGAGGGCGGTCACGCGGCGCGCTCCCGTGGCGGGGAGCGAACAGGACTGGACGCCTCTCCTCCCCCTTGTGGGGAGGAGGTAGGAGGTGGGGGTGGTGCAGAATGCGGCGTCACGGTGCCTTCTGCACCACCCCCACCCCTGACCCCTCCCCACAAGGGGGAGGGGAACGCGCTGTGGTCCGTCATGCGTCGAGCCGGAGGTAGCGGGTGGGGGCGGCGTTGCGGATGTTCTCGTGGACGCCGTGCAGGCGCGGCGCGATCAGCGCCTTCGAGCGGTAATGCAGCACCGGAATCCAGGGCAGTTCGTCGAGCACGATCTTTTCCGCCTCGAACAGCATCCGGGCGCGCGCGCCCACGTCGCGCTCTTGCGCCGCCTGCGTCAGCAGCCTGTCGAACCGCGGATTCGACCACCGCCCGGCATTGAACCCGTCGTTGCCGGTGCGGAGCAAAAACAAGAAGTTCTGCGGGTCGGAATAGTCGGCGATCCAGGACATGCGGGCGAGGTCGAAATCGCCGCCGTCGCGCAGATAGGCGAAGTGGGTCTTGGCGTCGGTGGCGACGAAGCGCGTCGTCACGCCGATGCCGCGCCAGACGTCGGCCAGCGCGATGGCGGTGTTGCGGTTGTTGTCGGTGACGTTGAAGCGATACTCGACGCGCAACGGGTTCCTGGGGCCGAACCCGGCCTCGGAGAGGAGCCGCAGCGCCTGCTCCTCGCGGTCGATCGGGCCGTCGTCGCGGCCGGGCAGGAGCGGAGAGGGCAGCGCGTTGTCAAGGCCCGGTGGGCAGAACGAATAGGCCGGCGCCATGGTCTCGCCCCAGACGGCGGCCGCTAAAAACTCCCGGTCGATGGCGAGCGAGAGCGCGCGGCGCACCCGCACGTCGTCGAAGGGTTTTTTGCGCGTGTTGATCCCGATCGCCATGAGGCCGAGGCCCGGCCCGAGCCGCACCTGCGGGCCGAACCGCTGCTTCAACGAGGTGATCTGGTCGGCGGGAAGGTCGGCGAGCGAATCGATCTCGCCCGCCGCATAGCGGCGCACGGCCGCGGCGAGGTCGGGGGTCGGTATGAAATCGACCCGATCGATCGCGATCGCGCCCGCGTCGCGGTGGTGCGGGTTCTTTCGCAGGCTGATGCGGTCGTTGGGCACCCAGTCGATCAGGGCGTAGGGGCCGTTGGTGACGGCCCGGCCCGGCCGGGTGAAGCCGTCGCCCCATTGCGCGAGCGAGGGGCGGTGGACCGGGAGCGCGGTCTGGTGGGTCAGGAGTTCGAGCAGGTAGGGCACCGGCTCGGCCAGCGCGATCTCGACGGTGGCGGGATCGGGGGCGGACACGCCGAGCGTCTCCGGCGGGGCCTGCCCGGCATTGACGGCCGCCGCGCCGCGGATCGGGAACAGCACCTCGGCGTATTTGGCCCCCGTCTTCGGATCGAGGATGCGGCGCAGGGAATGCAGGAAGTCCTCGGCCGTGACCGGGTCGCCGTTCGACCAGCGCCCGTTGGGGCGTAAGCGGAAGCGATAGGTCAGGCGGTCGTCGGAGATCGTCCAGCGCTCGGCGGCGCCGGGGACGATGGCGCCGTAATTGTCGTAGGTGAGCAGCCCCTCGTAGAGATCGCGCAGGATATGCGCCTCGGCCACGGTCGAGGTCTTGTGCGGGTCGAGCGTCTCCGGGTCGGCGTCGTTGCCGCGGCGGTAGACGGGGGCGCCCGCCGCGCGCACGGGCCACACGAGGCCGGCGGCGAGCGCCGCGCCTCCCTGCAGCCAGCGGCGGCGGTCGGAGCGCATCTGGGCGTCAGGCGCCGGTCTCGGCGACGAGCCCGGCCGCCTCGATGCCGGCGAGGGCGCAGATCTCGTCGTTGTCCGAGGTGTCGCCGGAGATGCCGACGGCGCCGAGCAGCCTGCCCGCGCCGTCGCGGATCAGCACGCCGCCCGCCACCGGCACCAGGGCATCGGGCCCGACGAGATGGCTCACCGCGGCGACGAAGTGGGGCTGCTCCTCCGCCCGCTTGGCGATGGCGCGCGAGCCGAGGCCGAGCGCCAGCGCCCCGTTGGCCTTGCCGCGGGCGATCTCGGCGCGGCGCAGGGAGGTGCCGTCCTCCGCGGCCAGGCACTTGAGGGCGCCGCGGGCGTCGTAGACCACGACCGCGAGCGGCTTCAGGTTTCGCGCGCGGGCGGTCTCGAGGGCGGTCGCCACGAGGGTCTGGGCGGCGGCGAGCGTCAGGTCGGTCATGTCGGTCAATCCTCGGCGGGTCCGCCCACGACATGCACCGGAGAGGCGGGCCGCGCCAAGCGGCGGGACCGGCGATCCGGCGCGATCGTCAGCGGTTCGCGGCGGCGCTGTCGCGCGCGCCGAACTCTGGCTATGGCTTTGCGACGCGACAGCCTCGCCCTCCCGCTCCCGGCCCGAACGTTCCGTGACCTTCTCCGCCGCCCCGGTCCTGGCCTCCGACGCCCGACGCTTCCCGGTCCGCTACGTCTATTCCCAGGCCCCGCAGCCGATGGGGCGGACCCTGCGGCGCTCCGCGCCCGATCAGGATTTCTCCGACCTCGCCCCCTTCGTGACCGATCCCTTCCTCGCCCCGGCCCTCGCCTACAAGGTCGCCAGCCTGGACAAGGGGTTCCTGCTGATCGAGGCTGGCAGCGGGTTCCTGCTGATCGAGGCTGGCAGCGACGGCGTCGTCTTCGCCGAGGACGGCCGCTACCTGAAGGAGACGGCGCAGTTCTCGACCCGGGACTACCGGCGCTACGATCTCGCGACGCTCAGGGCGCAGGCGCAGACGATCGACGAGGAGGTGTTCCTCGGGATCGATCCGGGCTGGACGAACTACTATCACTGGATGGTCACCGCCGTCGGGCGCATGATGATCCACGACCGCGTCTTCGACGACCGCAGACGGGTCGTCGTGGCCGACTTCGCCCATCGCAGCGCCCATCCGGGACGCCATCCGCCGGGCTTCGCCCGGGCCGTCTGGGACCAGACCCTGCACGCGTCCGGGGTGGCGCCGCGCCTCCTGCCGCTCAAGGACGGCGTCTACCGGTTCCGGCGCCTCGACGTGGCGTGGCTCGACTATCCGCAGCCCGCCTTCCTGGCCTGCCTCCATCCGTTCCAGAGCGCCATGCGCGCGCTGCGCCGCCGCATCCTCGCGGCGGAGCCCCCCCGCGGGAGCCTGCTCGCCCGCGCCGCGCGGGCGATCCGGGGCGCGGCGGGCGCGCCGGCGAAGGGCGGTCGCCACATCCTGGTCCGCAAGGATGCGGACCGCCTGCCGGATTACGCCGACGCGGTGGTGCGGGCCCTGCAGGAGCGCCGGGGCTTCACGCTCATCCGCCCGGAAGAACTCGATTTCTGCCGCCAGGCCGCCCTGTTCTCCGAGGCCGAGATCATCGTCTCCCCCCACGGCGCCGGCCTGACCAACCTCGTGCTCGGTGGCCCGCAGTTGAGGGTGATCGAGCTGAACATGAGGATCAGGAGCAACACCTACATCAGGCCGTGGTTCTACCTGATCGCCGACGGATGCGGGTCCGGCGCGACCGGCGTCGGGCCTCGGCCCCGCTCCGGCGGAGGCGACAGCCTTGCCAAGCGCGGGGTTCCGGTACACCAAACCTCGGGGTGTCGGGCGCTGCCGCGGGGCGGAACGCCCGAGGGAGCCCGTCGGCCTTGCGCGCCCGGACGGGCTGCACCACACGAAACGAAGCGGGTGTCATGCGCTACGGAACCATCAAGAAGGTCCTCGTCACCGGGGGGGCGGGCTTCCTCGGCTCGCACCTGTGCGAGCGGCTGATCGCGCAGGGCCACGAGGTTCTGTGCGTCGACAACTTCTTCACCGGCGCCCGCCGCAACGTCGCCCACCTGCTCGACGACCCGAACTTCGAACTGCTGCGCCACGACGTGACGTTCCCGCTCTACGTCGAGGTGGACGAGATCTACAACCTCGCCTGCCCGGCCTCGCCGGTGCATTACCAGTTCGACCCGGTGCAGACGACGAAGACCTCCGTCCACGGCGCGATCAACGTTCTGGGGCTCGCCAAGCGGGTGAAGGCCACCGTGCTCCAGGCCTCGACCTCGGAGGTCTACGGCGACCCGGAAGTGCATCCGCAGGCGGAGGAATATTGGGGCCGCGTCAACCCGATCGGCTTCCGCTCCTGCTACGACGAGGGCAAGCGCTGCGCCGAGACGCTGTTCTTCGACTACCACCGCCAGCACAAGGTGCCGATCAAGGTGGTGCGCATCTTCAACACCTACGGGCCGCGCATGCACCCCAACGACGGGCGCGTGGTCTCGAACCTGATCGTCCAGGCGCTCAAGGGCGAGGACATCACCCTCTACGGCGACGGTCAGCAGACCCGCTCGTTCTGCTACGTGGACGACCTCATCGAGGCGATGATGCGGATGATGGCGACCGGCCCCGAGGTGACGGGCCCGATCAACATCGGCAATCCGGGCGAGTTCACGATCCGCGAGCTGGCCGAAGCCGTCATCGACCTCACCGGCTCGAAGTCGAAGCTCGTCCACCGGCCGCTGCCGCCGGACGATCCGCGCCAGCGCCGGCCGGACATCACCAAGGCCCAGGCGGTGCTGGGCTGGGAGCCGACCATCGCGCTGCGCGAGGGCCTGACCAAGACGATCGGGTATTTCGACGCCTACCTCGCCTCCGAGCCGAAGGAAGGTTAGTCGCCGGGCCGTCCCACCCCACCCCCTCATCCTGAGGTGCTGCGCAGCAGCCTCGAAGGAGGGCTCCAGTGTATCGCGCGATCCCTGGAGCCCTCCTTCGAGGCCGCTGCGCGGCACTTCAGGACGAGGGGGGTGGATGGGAGTGACCGGGTCCACCCGCCCGCGACCGAAGGCCGTTTGACCCGGCCCCCTCGCTTGAATTATGAATTCAAAAAGGCCGGCAACGGCCGGCGAGAGGGGAGGCCCGGTTGGGCGCGAGCGCGAAACCGGCGGCGAGTCCGCGGGCGACGGTCCGCAATGCGGCGGGGCTGCCCCGCAAGCTCGCGGAGGTGCTGCGGGGCGAGGCGCGCTTCGACGCCTTCACCCGCGGGCGCTACGCGACCGACGCCTCGATCTACCAGATCATGCCCGCGGGCGTGGTCTTCCCCAGACACGCCGATGACATCGCCGCGACCCTGAAGGTCGCGGCCGACCACGATCTGCCCGTGATCCTGCGGGGTGGGGGCACCTCGCAGAACGGGCAGCCGATCGGCTCCGGTCTCGTGGTCGATTGCTCGCGCCACTTCAACGCCGTGAAGGACTACGACGCGGCGGCCGGCACGGTCACGGTCGAGCCCGGCCACGTGCTGGAGCGGCTGAACGCTCGGCTCAAGGCCGACGGCTGGTTCTTCCCCGTCGAGCCCTCGACCGCGACCCGCTGCACCATCGGCGGCATGGCCGGCAACAATTCCTGCGGCGCCCGCTCCCTGCGCTACGGCAAGATGAGCGACAACATCCTCGCCATGGAGGCGCTGTTCCACGACGGGCGCGCCTTCGGCTTCGGGCTCACCGGCAACGAGGCGCAGGCCGTCACCGGCGGCCCCCGCGCCGACGACTTGGCCCGCCGGATGCTCGCGCTGGCCGACGCGCACCGCGACGAAATCGAAAAAATGTATCCGCGGGTGCAGCGGCGGGTCGGCGGCTATAACCTCGACAGCTTGATCGAGCCGCGGCCGAACCTCGCCCATCTCCTCGTCGGCTCGGAGGGGACGCTGGCCGCCACCACCTCGGTGACGCTCAAGCTCTCGCGGCTGCCCACGCACCGGGCCATGGGCGTGTGCCACTTCCCCTCGTTCCGCGCCGCGATGGAGACGACGCGCCACATCGTCGATCTCGATCCCGTCGCGGTCGAACTCGTGGACAACAACGTGCTGGTGCTCGGCGCCGACATCCCGCTGTTCCGCACCACGCTCGCCGACATCACCAGGGGCCAGCCGAACTGCCTGCTGCTCGCCGAGTTCGCGGGCGACGATCTCGCCGCGCTGAAGCAGGAGTTGAAACGCCTCGACCAGTGCATGGCGGACCACGGCTTCCCCGACGCCGTGGTCGAGGTGGTCGAGCCCAACCGCCAGAAGGCGGTGTGGGAGGTGCGCGAGGCCTGCCTCAACATCATGATGTCGATGAAGGGCGACCGGAAGCCGGTCTCGTTCATCGAGGATTGCGCCGTCCCGCTGGAGCATCTGGCCGACTACACCGACGCCGTCACCGAGGTGTTCTCGAAACACGGCACCCGCGGCACGTGGTACGCCCACGCCTCCGTCGGCTGCCTGCACGTGCGCCCGATCCTCAACATGAAGGACGGGGGCGACGTGGCGACCATGCGCGCCATCGCCGAGGAGACGGCGGAACTCGTGCGCCGCCACAAGGGCTCGTATTCGGGCGAGCACGGCGACGGCATCTCGCGCTCCGAGTTCGTCGAGCCCCTGTTCGGCGCGAAGCTGACCCGCGCCTTCGAGGCGGTGAAGGACGATTTCGACCCCGACAACCGCCTGAACCCCAACAAGATCGTCCGCCCGCTCAAGATGGACGACCGCTCGCTGATGCGCTTCGCCCCCGGCTACGCGGTGAGCGAGCCGGCGCGGACCGCGCTCGACTGGTCCGACTGGGGCGGGTTCGGCCCCGCGGTCGAGATGTGCAACAACAACGGCACCTGCCGGAAGCTCGCGGGCGGGGCGATGTGCCCGTCCTACCGCGCGACGAAGGACGAGCAGCACCTCACGCGGGGCCGCGCCAATTCCTTACGCCTCGCCATCTCCGGGCAGCTCGGCCAGGACGCGTTCCTGTCGCCGGAGATGAAGCGCACGATGGACCTGTGCGTCTCCTGCAAGGCCTGCCGCCGGGAATGCCCGACCGGCGTCGACATGGCCAAGATGAAGGTCGAGTTCCTGCACCATTACCACGCCCGGCACGGCCTGCCGCTGCGCGAGCGACTGGTCGCCGAGATGCCGCGCTTCGCCGGCATCGCCGCCGCTTTGGCGCCGCTGCTCAACCTGCGCAACCGCTACGCCCCGCTCGCCAAGTTCGGCGAGCAGCGCCTCGGCTTCTCGGCCCGGCGCTCGCTGCCGGCGTGGCGCCGGCCCTGGCGCGAGAGCGGCGAGCCGGCCCACCCCTCCGACGTGACGGGCGAGTTCCGCGACATCGTCCTGTTCGGCGACACCTTCAACCGCGCCTTCGAGCGCGAGAATCTGGAAGCCGCCGAGCGGGTGCTGAGCGCGGCGGGCTACCGCCTGCACCGGGTGCTGGCGCATTCGGGCCGGCGCCCGCTCTGCTGCGGCCGCACGTGGCTCGCCTCCGGCCAGACCGACCGGGCGCGGGAGGAGGCGCGCCGCACCCTCGACGCGCTGCTGCCCTTCGTGCGGGCCGGCGCCCGCGTGGTGGGGCTGGAGCCCTCCTGCCTCCTCACCTTCCGCGACGAGTTCTTGTCGCTGCTGCCGGGCGACGAGGCCAAGACCCTGGCGCAGAGCGCGCTGCTGTTCGAGGAACTGCTGGCCGCCGACCTCGCGGCGGGGCGGATCAGTCTGCCGATGAAGGACCAGGGGGGCCGCGTCGCCCATCTGCACGGCCATTGCCACCAGAAGAGCTTCGGGGCGATGGGGTCCGTCGAGACGGTGCTGCGCCACGTGCCGGGGCTCGATGTGCGGGTCATCGAATCGAGCTGCTGCGGCATGGCCGGGGCGTTCGGCTACCGCGCCGACACGATCGACGTGTCCTTCGCCATGGCCGAACTCTCGCTGTTCCCGGCGCTCCGCAAGGCGGGCCCCGACGACCTCGTCGTCGCCGACGGCACCAGTTGCCGCCATCAGATCCATGACGGGTTGAAGCGCGAGGCGATCCACGTCGCCCGCGTTCTGGATGCTGCTCTGGCCTGACCCGCGGCCCTGCGGCGCGGGGCGGAACGACGGGGCCGGCCCCCGGTTGTCGCGGCATTCCATCAAGGACCTGCGATGACCGATCCCCTCACAAAGTACCCGCGCCCGCCCTTCCCCGAGCAGCCTCAGAGCTTTCCGGGCAAGACGCCGAAGATGCAGCCCGAGCCGGACCACGGCGAGGAGAGCTATCGGGGCGCGGGCAAGCTCGACGGCAAGGCCGCGCTGATCACCGGCGGCGACAGCGGCATCGGCCGGGCGGTGGCCATCGCCTATGCCCGCGAGGGCGCGGACGTCGCCATCGCCTACCTGCCCGAGGAGCAGGCGGATGCCGAGGCCGTGGGCCAGTGGATCGAGCGGGCGGGCCGCCGCGCCCTGCTGCTGCCCGGCGACATCAAGGACGCCGCCTTCGCCCGCGAAATCGTGGAGCGCACGGCGCGTGAATTCGGCCGCCTCGACGTGCTGGTGAACAACGCCGCGTTCCAGGAGCCGAACCGGGGCCTCGACGCGCTCGACGACGAGACGTTCGAAAAACACTTCCGCACCAACGTGTTCGGCGCGTTCTACGCCACCAAGGCCGCGCTCGCGCATCTGCCGCCGGGCGGCAGCGTGATCTTCACCTCCTCGGTGAACTCGAAGCATCCGATGCCGACCCTGATGGCCTACAGCGCCACTAAGGGCGCGCTCAGCAACATGGTGCTGAGCCTGTCGCAACTGCTCGCCGAGAAGGGCATCCGCGTGAACGGCGTGCTGCCGGGCCCGATCTGGACGCCGTTCATCCCCTCCGGGATGAGCCAGGATGCGGTGAAGACGTTCGGGAGCCAAGTCCCCTTCAACCGCCCCGGCCAGCCGGCCGAGCTGGCCTCGGCCTACGTGATGCTGGCGGCTGAAGAGAGCAGCTACACCTCGGGCGCACTGATCACGGTCGCAGGCGCGATGCCAGTGCTGTGAGGTCGTAGGATCCCAAAGGACAAGTCCTTTGGCGGGGCGCCGGGGCAGAGCCCCGGCATCCCTTCAAACCAGGGCTCTGCCCTGGACCCGCGAAAGGACGTAGTCCTTTCGAAACCTTGGACTTTTCAGCCCTTCGGCCAGCGGGTTTGGAGGGTGGCGAGCATGTCGACCGCGTCCTGGGAGATGCCGGCCTCGCGGGCGGCCTGGAGGGCGGGGTCCTCCGAGCGCGGCTCGGCGGGCCTCGCCTCGAACTGGCGGCGGTGGGCGTGGTCGAGGATGTCGGCGATGCGACCGCCGACCGCGACCGCGATCGTCGTCGAATCCGGCCCCTCCGAGCGGTGGACGTGCATCCGCTCCAGCGCGTCGGCGATCTGGCGCTCGAAGGCCTGGAACAGCTCGCTCGCCGCCCGCGGGTTCATCCGCATCAGCGCCGCGGCGGCCGCGCCGTAGGTCTCCTTGAGCATGTAGAGCGTCAGCCGCTCCACCGCCCGGTCGTCCTCGTCCGTCGGCTTGTCCGCCATGCCGCCTGTCCCGTCTCCGCGTCCGGCCCCATTGTAACCCTTACGCCAGGCCGTCCTATCCCGCCCGATCCTTCGGTAGGAGAAAGTGGAAACAGTTTCGATCGCCTGGGGGTTGCGGCGGGCCGGCCCGCATCGACCGGAGCAGGCGGCGACCCCGCCGCTCGCTGGGGGAGCGGCGGGGCGTGTCGTGTTCCGCACGACGGAGCCGATACGCAACGCGGCTCGACAGGGACCATGCCCGGTTCCGGTTAGCCGGCCCTCAAGGCTGCGCTTGCGCCGCGGTCCCGGAATGGGATCGACTCACCCCGGCTCCCCGGCGGGCCGGGCGAAGACGAGGCGCTGGTAGACGAGGCCGATGCCGATCAGGCAGGCGCCGAGGCCGAGGAAGGACAGCGCCCGCAACGGCCCCTCCAGCCCGGCGAGATCGAACAGGAACGCCTTGAGCGTCGCGAGCCCGACCAGCCCGGCCGAGGCGAGGCGGGCGAGCGTCGAGCCGCGGCGGATGCCGACGGCGAGGGCCACGAGGCCCAGCACCAGCCACGCCGCCGAGTAGGCGTAGAATTCGGGTTGGCCGGTCTCCCGGTCGAGGCCGATCCGCTCGCCCTGGAAGCCGTGGCGCACAGTCAGGCACGTGCCGAGGAAGGCGAGGCCGAGGCCGAACAGCCCTGCGGCCCGCACGAACCAGAGCGGGCGGCGCCCCTGGGAGGCCCGCGCCAGGGCGAGCGCCGCGAGCGCGGGCGCGCCGTAGGCCAGCACGATGTCGTTGAGGACGAGGCCGCCCGCCACCGGCTCGTCGGTGAGCGCCGGGTTGGCCGCCAACCCCAGGCCGAGCGCCCCCTGGAAGAGCGCGAGCGCGGCGAAGGCGAGGCCGCCGAACCGGATCACCGGCGAGGCGGCCGCGCCCGAGACGCGCCCCAGCACCAGGGAGAAGCCGAGGGCGGAGAGCGTCGTCAGCCCCTGCTCGACGAGACTGGTATCGGGCGCCGCGAGGTCGCCGCCGTGCAGCGCGTGGCGGATCTGGAGGAACACCAGCAGGCCGGCGAGCACGAGGCTCACCGCCTGCGCCACCTGTTCCGGCACATCCGGCGCGCCGCGGCGGATCACGTGGGCCGCGAGGCCGAGGCACAGGGCGGGCAGGCCGTAGGCGATGAGCAGCCCGTTGAGGATCGGCGTCGCCGACAGGCCGGGGCCGGTCAGCAGCGGGTCCCAGGCGAGCCGCCCCGCCACCAGGGCCGCGAGGCCGGCGACGCACCAGCGCAGAGCCGGGATGTCGAGGCGCCGGGCGATCAAGCCGGTCGCCAGCGCCGCACCCGCGAGCGCCGGGGTCAGCGAGCCGCCCGCCAGCGCGAAGACGAGCCCGAGGCACAGCGCCGCCACGGCGGCGGAAGCGAAGGCGCCGAGCCCGAGGACGAGGGCCGGGGACGGCGTGCCCTCGCCCTGGCGGCGGAAGGTAGCGGCGATCCCGCAGAACCCGGCGGCCAGCGCGCCCGCGGCGGCGGCGAAGCCCGGCGCGATCCCGCCGTCGGACAGGCGCAGATACGACATCGCCAGGGCGGCGAGCGGCCCGAGGCCGGCGCCCGCCGCGGTGGCGAGGGCGGTGGCGTAGGGCAGGCGGCTGCCGCCGAGGAGGCGCAGCGTCCCGGCGCCCGCGACGAGGGCGGCGGCCAGAACAGCGAACCACGGCAGGGCGCCGGCCGCATCGACGCCGTGCCACAGGCCGAGCGGGTCGAGCGCGGCCTCGCTCGCCTCCGGCCAGAGCGCGAGGACGCCCGCGAGCACCCCCGCCGCCACCGGCAGGCCGAGGGCGGCGGGAGCGGCCAAAAAGCCGGCGGCGGCGGGGAGCGCCACGGCCGCGAAGGCCGCCGCGATCCAGCCCGTCGTCGCGCCCTCCTCCGCGGTGAGGCCGAGCACCGCCCCGGCCACGAAGACGAAGGCGGCGAGCGCCGCACCGGCGAATCGGTCGAGGCGCGCGTCTTCGTCCGCCACGCCGCGCCCCGGCAGCACGGCGAGCACGAGGGCGGCGAGCGCGCCCTGCAGCACCAGATGCGCCTGCGCCGGCCCGGCCCCGGCGGCGTGCAGCGCCATCACCACCGACCACGCCGCCGCGCCGAGCCCGCCCGCGACGGCCAGCGCCCGCCAGCCCTTCAGCCACGCGAAGCCGTAGGCGCTGCCGGCCACCACGGGGAGATAGAGCGCGAGCGGCCACAGGCTGGCCGCGCCGCCGCCGACGAGGAGCGGCGTCGCCATGGCGCCGACGAGGCCGATGCCGGCGAGCGCCGGCCCGTGCAGCAGGGCCGCGGCCATGGCGGCGAGTCCCGTCGCGGCGAGCCCGGAAAAGGCGGCGAGCGGCCCGAGGAAGCCGTAGAGGGCGTGCGCCGCGTAGAGCGCGCCGAACAGGGCGACGGTGCCCGCGGCGGTGACGACCGCGGGCACGTCGGGCCAGTTCGGCGGAACCGGCGCCGCCCCGCGCAGGCGTCGGCGCAGAAACTCGCCCGCGGCGAGCAGCCCGAGCGCCAGCAGCACGGCGCCCGCGACCCGCACGCCCGGCCCGAAGAAGCCCCGCTCGATCGAGGTGCGCACCAGCAGCGCCGCCCCGAAGGCGAGCGCCAGCCCGCCGACCCAGACGGTCCAGCGGGTGCCGAAGCGTTCTTCGAGGGAGGGACGCGGCGCCGCCGGCCGTGGGGCCGGGGAGGCGATCTTGGGGGCGGTTTTGGGGGTTGGGTCCGGCGGGATCGGCACGGCGGCCTTTGCGGGCGCTTCCGCGGGCGGCGCCTCGGTCCGGATCGCGGCGCGTCCGGGATCGGCGGTCGCCTCCAGCCGGGCGATTCGGCGCTCCAGCGCGGCGATGCGCCCGCGCTGCCCCAGGGCGACGAGCAGCCCCGCGGGGCCGGCCACCGCCAGGGCGAGCCCGAGGAGGGCGAGGAGAAGGAAGAAGCTGTCGTCCATGGGCCCGGCCGTCCGGTTCGGGGAGGCCGCGAGCTTAGCGCAGTGTCCAGACGATGCGGGTGCGGCCCCTCACCGGCACAGCTTCAGCGCATGTAGACGAGATGCAGCCGGCTGCCCTCGCGCTCCACCACGGCGCAGGGCCGGTCGATCGCCAGCGAGGCGATCGAGAGGTGGACGGTGTCGGGCACGATCGCCGCCGGATCGACTTCGACATCGACCCCGTCGGGCGAAGAATCCCAGATCAGGCAACCAATCGAACCGGCGCTGTCGCCGGACGAAATCAGTCCTACCTTGAACGCGTCTTGAAGAAACAAATCACGGTCCATATGCATCATTGGTTAACTCCGCGACCGCAGCGGCTTCGAGGGTTAACTGTACGGTTACTCTCTTCCAAAATCACGCGGGAAATTTTCCATGGGCCGGCAAAAAACCCGTTGCATGGTGCGCGAGTTCATGAATGCGGCAAGCGCGTTTCTTATTCGTTCCATGTCAAATCTTTTGGTTGCATCCGGGCGGTGTTGAAGGCCATGGTGTTTCGCGCGGCGGCGGCGTGCGCCTTCGAGCGCCGTCCCGGAGGCTCATCCACGGCGAAGGTGGACCGGCCCGCCCGCGACGACTTGACCGGCCGCAAGCGCCGCCCCACGATCCGCCCCACGCGAAGAAGGTTTTAGAGGCGTGGCGACAGGCCGGTTGGCGAGCATCCCGTTCTTCAAGGAGCCGGGTGTCGATCTCACTCCCTACGAGACGCGCTGCCATTGGCGGCGCTTCGACGAGAACGAGACGCTCGTCGATTACGACGACATCTCGACCGACGTGTATTTCCTCGCCACCGGCGAGGTGCGCATCCTCAACCGCTCGCAATCCGGCAAGGAAGTGATCCTCGGCGAGATGCGCGCGGGCGCCTTCTTCGGCGAACTCGCGGCGCTGGACGGGATCGGCCGCTCGGCCAACGTCACGGCGCTGACCCGCGGCGAGGTCTGCGTCGTGCCGGCGACCGTGTTCCGCCAGATCGTGTTCGCCTCCGAATCCATCGCCGACCGGCTGTTCCGCCTGCTCGCCAAGCGCGTGCGCGAACTGAACACGCGGCTGATGGAGCACGCGCTGCTCGACCTGCGCCACCGCCTCTACGCCGAACTGCTGCGCCTCTCGGTGCCGCGGGCGGGACACGAGGGCGAGCGCGTGGTGACGCCGCCGCCCTACCACCACGTGCTCGCCGCCCGCATCGGCTGCCGCCGCGAGCAGGTGACCCGCGAGTTCACCGTGATGGCCGGCGAGGGCCTGATCGACCGCACCCGCGGCGCCCTCGTGATCCGCCGCCCCGACCTGCTGGAAGCGCGGGTGCAGGAGGCGTTGCGGGAAGACGCGTGAGGTGGCCCGCGACGACGCGGCCATCCTCGCCCGCATCCGGCAGGCATTGGCCGAACCGAAACGCCTGCTCCTCCCCGTCGCGTGGCGGACCGGACAGCGCCCGGACAAGCTCGTCCTCGCGGCCCTTTGCCAGAGCCGTACCATCGGCGTCCAACTGCACGGGCGGGCCCACCCGCACCGCCCCGACGAGGATGTCAGCTTCCAGCTCTGCCTCGACGAGCCGGACGAGACCTGGCCGGTCGCCCGGATCGACTGGCGCCCCGTCAGCCCCCACACGAACCGCATGCCGGATGCCTTCCGGGGGACGACCGTGTGGGATTCGGGCCTCCATCCGTTCGAGGAGAACGCCGTCCACGGCCTGACGGCGATGAAGGCGAAGAACCTGCCCGTCTGCCGGCCGCTGCTGCCGGAGCCCGCATCCTACGCGGATGCACTCGCCGCCGTTTCTGCTACCCTGAACATCGTCAACGCGAACGCCTTACCCGTCCCCCCATGGTCGCCTCGCCTGTTTCCATGACCGAGCCGTCCGTCGAACGCGCCGTGCGCGAAGCCGCCGCCCGGCTGTCGCGGGTCCGCGGCTTCGAGGGCGGCGCGCGCCTGACCGTGCCCGTACTCTACCCTTCCGGCGCGATGGTGAGCGTGACGGTCTCGGGCGGACCGGACCGGTTCCTCGTGACCGATGGCGGCGGCGCGGCGCGGGAAGCCGAGACGATGGGGGCCGCCGCCTCCTTCGCGCGCCAGGGCCGCCGGGCCGCGGACCGGCTCGGCATCCGCCTCGACGACAACCTCGAACTGTTCGAAGCCGATGCCACGGGCGAGACCCTGCCCGGCCTCATCGCCCTCGTCGCGGAAGCCTCCCGGCTCGCCGCGCAGCTGACCTCGGATCAGCTCGCCGAGCGGCTCGACCGGGAGGCGTCCGGCACGCTGGCCCGGCGCCTGTCCGCCCTGTTCGGCGAGGCCTTCGAGCGGGACCGCCACGAGATCGTCGGCGCCTCGTCGCGGGCTTGGCGCTTCGACGCCCTGGTGCGCGGTCGCGACGGGCTCATGGCCTTCAACGCAGTCACCCCCGCGGCGACCTCGGTGGCGTCGGCCTATCTCAAGTTCGACGACGTGCGGCGGATCGAGAACGCGCCGACGCCGGTCGCCGTGCTGATCCGGCGCGAGGCCTTCTCGAACGAAAGTCTCGTGATGCTCGGCCGCACGGCACGAATCTTCGATGCGGCCGAACCGGATTCCGAACTCCTCCGCTTGGCCGCCTGAGGCCTTCCTCGCCGAACCGGATCGCTCTGTCCGCCTTGCACGCGCCCCTTCCCCCCGCCGCCCCGCTGCTCACCCTCGAGCGGATCACCAAGCGCTTCGGCCCCCACACGGCCGTCGACGGCGTCTCCCTCGATCTCGCAGCCGGCGAAGTGTTCTGCCTGCTCGGGCCTTCGGGCTGCGGCAAGAGCACCCTGCTGAGGCTGGTGGCCGGGTTCGAGGCGCCGGATGCGGGGGCGATCCGGCTCGACGGGGCGGACCTCACCGCGCTGCCGCCGCATCGGCGGCCGGTCAACATGATGTTCCAGTCCTACGCGCTGTTTCCGCATATGAGCGTGGCCGCCAATGTCGGCTACGGCCTGAAAGGTCTGGGCTTGAGCCGCAAGCAGGCGGCCGAGCGCATCGCCGGGCTGATGAAGCTCGTGCGGCTCGAAGGCTTCGAGACGCGACGCCCGGAAAAACTCTCGGGCGGGCAGCGGCAGCGGGTGGCGCTGGCCCGCGCGCTGGCGCGCGAGCCCAAGCTGCTGCTCCTCGACGAGCCGCTCGGCGCCCTCGACCGCACCTTGCGCGAGGAGACGCAAGGGGAGCTGCGGGCGATCCAGCGGCGGCTCGGCACCGGCTTCGTCGTCGTCACTCACGATCCGGAAGAGGCGATGGCGCTGGCCGACCGCATCGGCGTGATGGAGCGCGGGCGCCTCGTGCAGGTCGGCCCGGCGCGCGACCTCTACGAGCGCCCGGCGAGCCGCTTCGTCGCCGGCCTGCTCGGGGACGTGAACCTGATCGAGGGCCGGCTCGGGCCGGACGCGCCCGGCGGCATCCGCACCGTCGAGACGGCTTTGGGGGCCATCCGCGCGAGCGGGGAGGGCGCGGCGGGCGCCGCCGTGGTGGTCGCGGTGCGGCCCGAGCGGCTGGTCGTCGGCGGGGCGGAGGGCCTGCCCGGCACCCTCCGAGGGACACTCGTCGAACAGACCTTTCTCGGCGACCGCATCCGCGCGCGGATCACGATGGCCGACGGCTCGGTGCTGCGCGCCTCCGCGGCCTTGCCGATGGCCGGGCCGATGCCGGCCGTCGGCGCCCCCGTCACCGTGGCGATTCCGGCCGACGCCGCCCGGGTGCTGCCGGCATGAGCGGGCGCCTCGCGAGGTTGTTCGTGCGCGGGCTGCCGCTCGTGTGGCTGGTGCTGTTCTTCCTCGTGCCCTTCGCGGTGACGCTGAAGATCAGCTTCTCCTCGCCCGCCACCGCCCAGCCGCCCTACCTGCCCGTCATCGACTGGCAGGGCGGGCTGGAGGGCTGGCGCGAGTTCTTGGAGGCGCTCGACTTCCAGAACTACCGCATGATCGCGGAGGACGCGCTCTACCGCGACGCCGCCCTGTCCTCGCTCGGCTACGCGGGTCTCGCCACCGCGATCCTGGCGCTGATCGGCACGCCGACCGCCTACGCCATGGCCCGCGCCTCCGCCCGCTGGCAGCCGATCCTCGTGGCGCTCGTGATCGTGCCGTTCTGGACGAGCTTTCTCATCCGCGTCTACGCCTGGATCGCGATCCTCAAGCCCGAGGGGCTGCTCAACGGCGCGCTGATGAAGCTCGGGCTGATCGCGAGCCCGCTGCCGATCCTCGATTCGCCTTACGGCGTGCTGATCGGGCTGACCTACGCCTATCTCCCCTTCATGGTGCTGCCGCTCTACGCGGTGATGAGCCGGCTCGATCCGACGCTGCTGGAGGCCGCCGCCGATCTCGGCGCGGGGCGCAGGCGGGCCTTCTTCACGCTCACCCTGCCGCTCGCCCTGCCGGGGCTGGCGGCGGGCGCGCTGCTCTGCTTCATCCCGATGGTCGGCGAGTTCATCATCCCCGACCTGCTCGGCGGCTCCGACACGCTGATGCTCGGGCGCGTGCTGTGGAGCGAGTTTTTTTCGAATCGCGATTGGCCTTTGGCGTCCGCCGTGGCGGTGCTGCTGCTGATCCTGATCGTCGGCCCCGTGGTGCTGTTCCGTGAGGCGGAGCTGCGCCGGGAAGAGGCCGCCGAGGGGAGGGGGCGATGAGCGCCTTCGCCCGCACCGCGCTGACCCTCGCGCTCGCCTTCCTCTACGCGCCGATCCTCGTGCTCGTGATCTATTCCTTCAACGATTCGAAGCTCGTGACCGTCTGGGGCGGGTTCTCGACCCGCTGGTACGCGGTGCTGTTCGCCGATGGGCCGCTGATCGCCGCCGCGCTCGTCTCGCTGAAGGTCGCGCTGCTCTCGGCCGCCATCGCCGGCGTGCTCGGCACGCTCGCCGCGCTGGCGCTGGACCGGCACGGGCGCTTCCGCGGGCGCGGCGCCTATACCGGCCTGCTCTACGCCCCGATGGTGATGCCGGAAGTCATCACCGGCCTGTCGCTGCTGCTGCTGTTCGTCGGCATCGGGCTGGATCGCGGCGTCAGCACCATCGTGATCGCGCACGCCACCTTCGCCACCGGCTTCGTCGCCGTGGTGGTGGGGGCGCGCCTCAAAGGCCTCGACCGCTCGCTGGAAGAGGCGGCGGCCGACCTCGGCGCGTCGTCGATGCGGGTGTTCTTCGGCATCACCCTGCCGCTGATCGCCCCCTCGGTGGCGGCGGGCTTCCTCCTCGCCTTCACCCTGTCGCTCGACGACCTCGTGATCGCGAGCTTCGTGTCGGGCCCCGGCGCCACCACCCTGCCGATGCGGCTCTACAGTCAGGTCCGGCTCGGGGTGAACCCGGAGATCAACGCCGCCTCGACCCTGATGATCGCGACCGTGGGGCTGGTGGTGCTGATGGCGTCGTGGCTGACCGCGCGGCGGGGGCAGGGGGGGTAGGAGACCACTCTACAGGCTTGAACTATAACGCTCTGCGTTATATCAGAACGCAACGATGCGCTCCGCTGTCGATGCGGATCGCGCCGGGCCGCCGCGGGAGGCCGGGAATGAGGATCTACGCGACCTCGGCCTTCACGAGGCTGTCCGGCAAGGAGGGTGTGTCCGACGCCGACCTGATCGATGCGGTCGAACGCGCCGAGCGCGGCCAGATCGACGGGCCGATCGGCAAGTTCCTGATCAAGCAGCGCATCGCCCGCCCCGCCCAGGGCCGCGCCCGCGGCTTTCGGGCCATCCTCGCCCACAAGGCCGGCGATGTCGTCGTGTTCCTGTATCTCTTCCCCAAGAGCGCCCGCGCCAACCTCACCGGCCCCGAGCGCGACGCCTACCAAGACTACGCCGAGACCCTGACCCGCCACACCGAAGCGGATTTCGCCCGCCTCGTGGCCGAGCGCGGATGGAGACAGATCGGATGACGAACCAATCCCGAGCCAAGCCCCGCAGCGACGCGCTTCAGGCGCTGCACGAGGCCGCGTCCGATTCCCACGCGGTCGGCGCGATCGACAAGGCCACGATGCGCCACTTCGACCTCGCCTGCCTCACCCCGGTCGAGCCGCTGTCGCCCGAGGCGATCCGGCAGGTGCGCGAGACGGCCAAGATGAGTCAGGCGCTCTTCGCCCGCGCCCTCAACGTGACCGTCACCCTCGTCAGCCAGTGGGAGCGCGGCGAGCGCCGCCCGAGCGGTCCCTCGCTGAAGCTGCTGTCGCTGGCCGCCCACAAGGGCATCGACACGATCCTCTGAGCGCCCTACCCCGGCGGCGCCAGAACCTGCGCGCGCCGCGCCTCCAGGGTCTGCCAGACGAGGAGCGCGGGCAGGCCGAGGACGACGTCGGGGACGCGCTTGGCCAGCGACAGGGCGATGGCGATGCCGGCGTCCAGCCCGAACAGGGCGCCGACGAAGACGAAGCCGCCCTCCTGGACGCCGAGCCCGCTCGGCACCGGGAAGGCCGCCGACTTGATCGCCTGGGACAGCGATTCCAGCACCAGAACCTCGGTCAGGCTCGCCTCGACGCCAATGCAGGCGAGCACGATCCAGATCTCGGCGGCGCCCAGGAGCCAGCCGGCTGCGTGGAGCAGCGTCGCCTGGGCGAGCGGGCCGCGGCGGTCGCGCCCCCAGACCGCGTCGAGGGCGTCGCGGACCGACGGACCCGCGGCGGCGTCGGTCTCGGACCCGCCGAGGACGCGGCGCAGGAGGCCGGCGAGCCGCCGCTCCAGGCCGCGGGCGGAGCCGAGCCGCTGCAGGGCGAAGAAGGCCGCGACCGCCGCCACCGCGATCGCCGCCACCTCCACGGTCCAGCGGGCGAGCGTCGCGGCGGCCTCGCCGGGCAGCCGCCACAGCAGGCCGGCGCCGAGCACCGTGAAGGCCACCTGCGTGGCGACCTGGATCAGCATGTCGGCCAGAAGCGAGGCCGCCGCGAAGCTGCCGGCCACGCCCCAGAAGGTGAGGAGGCGCCCGCCCACCACCTCGCCGCCGACCGAGGCGACGGGCAACAGCACGTTCACCCCCTCGCGCACGAAGCGCAGGATCACGAAGGCGCCGGTCTCGATCGGCGACCCGAGTCCCTTTGGCTCCGGCGCGGCGGCACGGATGCCGGCGAGCAGGCGGGCCCAGGCGAGCCCGCATACGAGGATGATGAGCGCGCGGACCGCGACGAGGCCAATGAGCCCGAGCGCGCCGATGCGCCCGAACGCGTCGCCGATGGCGGTCAGGTCGTTGGTGGCCACGAGCCACGTGCCCAGCGCCAGCCCGGCCAGCGTCCCGAGCAGCGGCAGGCGGCGCGTCAGGTCCCGCAGCAGGCGGCGCGGCGTGGAGAGGGGCTCAGCCATCGGCGTCGGGCGCGGTCACGGGCGGCGGGGCGGGCGCGTCGAGGGAGAGGGAGGCGGGCGAGAGCGCATCGAGGGAGGGCGCGAGCAGCACGACGCGGCCCCGCGCCAGGGAGGCCGGCGTCGCCACCGTGAGCAGGCGCTTGGGGCAGGGGCCGAGGCAGCCGGTCTCGACGACCTTCACCTTGCGCGCCTTCTGACGCGCCTCGCCCTCGGGCCGGGCGGCGGCGCGCTTGAGGGCGCGGCCGAGCCGCTTGCGGTCCACGCCCTGGCGCTTGGCGCACTTGCCGCAGACCAGCACGACCTCCGCGAAGCCGGCCTTCGCCGTGCGGGGCCCCGCCGTGGGGGCCGGGCCGCCCGGTTCCTGACGCCGTCCCAATCGCCCCTCCGCTCGCGGCCGACTCCCGCACCGATTCCCGCGCACCTGCCGTTGCGGATCGAGGGCGGCCTATCGCAGCCGTCGCCCCGCGCGGCAATCCCGGCGGATCGCCGCGCCTTAAAAAGGGCCGAAAAGAACGTGACCTCAGCCGGGGTCGAGAGCGCTTGGCCAAGAGCGCTTGGCCGGCGCTTGGCCGGCGCGTCGCGGCCGGGTGCGACAGGACGCCGACGACGGGTCGGCACAAAGGCCGGCCGACGGCCGGCGGCGGTTTTCCCGCGAGGATGTCCCTTCGATGAGTTCGGACGAGGTCAAGCAGGAGACGAAGGTCCGGTCGAGCCCGAGCGTCCAGTCGCTCATGGAGCTGGCCCGCCGCTCCGTGCCGGATCTGCGGCGCAACGCCGAGACGATCGAGCCCGTGCCCGCGGGCCGGCGCGGGGCGCTGGCGGCGCGGATGCGCCGGACCCTGAGCTGGACCCGCCTGCCCGGCCTCCGGCGCCGGGAGGAGGAGGAACGCCCGCAGCCGCGGCTGCTGGTGCGGCTGGTGCGCGGCTACTGCCTGTTCGTGCTGGTGCCGACGGCGGCGGTGGGCTTCTACGTCTTCGTGCTGGCCACGCCGCAATACATCGCCGAATCGCAGTTCGCCATCCGCGGCGACATCGAGCCGATGGCGTCCACGCAGCTCGGCGTCTACCAGGAGCTGATCCAGAAGCATAACAGCCAGGACAGCTTCATCCTGCGCGACTACATCAAGAGCCGGCCGCTGGTGGAGTCGGTCGATGCCAAGCTCGGTCTCGCGAAGATGTTCTCGCAGGACGGGATCGACTTCTGGGCGCGCTACGACGCCGACCAGCCGGTCGAGCGGCTGGTGCGCCACTGGCGCCGCCACGTCACGCCGCAGATCGACGTCGTTTCCGGCGTGATCCGGCTGACCGTGCGGGCCTTCTCGCCCCAGGACGCGGTGGCGATCTCCAAGGAGGTGATCGCCCAGGCCGAGATCCTGATCAACATGATCTCCCGCCGCGCCCAGCAGGACATGCTGACCCAGGCGCAGAAGGAGGTCGACAAGGCGGTGGATCGGCTCAAGCGGGCCCGCATGGCCCTGCAGGAGTTCCGCAACCGCTGGGGCATCATCGACCCGGTGCAGTCGGCCCAGGCCACCGTCACCACCATCGAGCTGCTGCGCAAGGACAAGATCAAGGCCGAGAACGACCTGCGCGTCCTGCGCGATTCCAAGCTCGACGAGCGGACCCGCAGCATCCAGGCGCTCGTCGCCACCGTCGCGGCCATCGACGGCCAGATGAAGGACCTGCAGAACCGCCTCACCACCGACGGCCTCGTCAGCGACGCCTCGCACAACCTCACCCAGGCCCTGCTCGAATACGAGGGCCTGATGGTCGAGCAGTTGATCGCCGAGAAGCTCAACGCGTCGATGAACATGATCCTCGACCGCGCCCGCGTCGCCGCCTCGAAGCAGCAGATCTACATCGCGACCTTCGTCGAGCCCCTGCTGCCGAGCTATTCCGCCTATCCGGCCCCGTTCAATGCCGTCGCCGTGGCGGCGTTCCTGTTCACGATGCTCTGGAGCGCCGTCTCGCTGATCCGGGCCGCCGTGGTGGATAATAGACTTTGATGCTTGGCCTCAGGCGCCGGCGGCCGCGTCCGCGGCCTTAGGCTATCGCTCCGCTAGACGCCTCGGCTGAGAGCCGAGGCCGCTCAAGCGGGGCGCTCTTCGCGCCCGGTGATACGGTGCTGCCGCACGGTTGCCCTTGCTCGGGGGCCACCCCTTGATCGGGCCGCTGCCGCGGGCGATGTCCCTCTTGTCGCCGGAGCGGCCCCGGTCCGTCCCGGCCGTCGGCGGAGCACGTCACAGGAGCAGGCTGCATGGCGGATTTCTCGGATCTCGTCGCCCGCGCGGTGAGCCCGGCGATGAGCCGGGAGGAGCGGGAGGATGTCTACAACGTGGTCCGGGCGGCGGTGCAGCGGCTGCAGGAGCGCGAGGGGCTCGCCGCCGACGACCCGGGCATCCTGATGCAGCGCCACCTGATCGAGGAGACGATCCGGGACGTCGAGTTCGACATCACCCGCTTCCAGACCCTGCGCAAGATCGCCGAGGCCAAGGCCGCCCAGGACGCCGAGGCCGCGCGGCTCTCCGGGCGGCGGCGCTGAACCGGCTGGACGAACCCGGCCCGGGCCCCACATCACGGCCGCCCCCTTCAGAGCATCCCCGCGAGCCCCCTCGATGCAGGCCGATCCCCCCGAAACGCCCCCGTCCGCGCCCCCCGCCCTCGACGACGCCACCCTCGCCTTCGCGGGCCGCGTCTTCCAGTACGCCCGGATGGGGCATGCCGAGGAGCTGGCCGGGCTGTTCGCGCAAGGGCTGCCGGCCAACCTGCGCAACGACAAGGGCGACAGCCTCCTGATGCTCGCCGCCTATAACGGGCAGGCCGAGGCCGCGCGGGTGGTGCTGGAGGCCGGCGGCGACCCCGAACTCGCCAACGACCGCCGCCAGACCCCGCTCGCGGGCGCGGCCTTCAAGGGCGACGCGGCCATCGTCGATCTGCTGCTCGACCACGGCGCGGCGGTGGACGGAACCGACGAGGGCGCGCGCACGGCCTTGATGCTGGCGGCGATGTTCGACCGCGTCGCCATCGTCGAGCGGCTGCTCGCCCGCGGCGCCGACCCGGCCCGCCGCGACGCCTCGGGGATGAACGCCGCGGACCTCGCCCGGCAGATGGGCGCGCGGGAGACCCCGGCCCTGCTGGAGCGGGCGGCGGGCTGACCGCGACCGATCCCGGCCAACCTGACCGCGGCAGCGCAACCTGGAGCGTATTCCGACGACGTGGAGGCCGGCCCGTCGAAAGAAAGCGCGACAAAGCAGAGACTTAGAGCGGCATCGACCGGATGCGGTCAGCGCGGATACGGCTCCGGCCCGCGCCTCACCTGTAGCCGGAACGACACGGTCGTCCGCGACCATGCGCGGGAGGCACAGCGTTTCCTTGTCTGTGTCTGATGCGGTCATCTAACGATTGTGACGTTGGGGAAAGAAACGTCACGATGTCGACCACCGTCAGCGACCACACCGCCCTCCTCTCCGGCCGGAGCTGGTGGGGAGGCGATACCGGCGCCGCCGGGCCGCTGTTCGTCACCTACTCGTTCGAGACGACGCACTACGACTATCTCGACGGCATGTCGTGGTTCGACACGTTCCGCGGCTCCTTCCGCGAACTCACGGCGATGCAGCGGCAGCAGGCCCAGGCCGCCCTGACGATGTGGGATCAGGCGAGCGGCATCCGCTTCGTGGAGGTGGCGGCCGGCCAGGGCGACATCCGCTTCGGCAGCTACGACTTCTCCAGCCGGTTCGACGTGCGGGACTCGGCCGCCTTCGCCTATTATCCCTACGCCGTCGGGGAGGGCCTGCCCGACGGCCGCGGCGCGCCGGGCGACGTCTATCTCGGCCGCGAGGTCGACGGCTACACCGCCGAGGGCACGCTGCACGTGCTGCTGCACGAGATCGGCCACACGCTGGGCCTCAAGCATCCGTTCGAGGGCGACCTCCAGCTCGACGGGACCCTCGACAACACGATCTACACGGTGATGAGCTACAACGGCGACACGCCGCGGCTCGGCACCCTCGACATCACCGCGATCCAGTCGATCTACGGCACGAACGACCGCGACGGCGGGCCGGGGGCGAACTGGTCCTGGGACGCGGCGACGTTCACCCTGACCCAGGCCGGCACCGAGGCGGGCGAGACCCTGCGCGGCGTCTCCACGGCCAACGTCGTCGCCGCGGGCGGCGGCGACGACATCGTCGTCACGTGGAGCGGCAGGGACACGATCGACGGGGGCGCGGGCGACGACCGGATCGAGGCCGGCAGCGGCGACGACACCCTCCGCGGCGGGGCCGGAGCCGACACGCTCGACGGGAGCGTCGGCAACGACACCCTCGACGGCGGCGACGGCGACGACACCCTGCTGGGCGGGGACGATGGCAACGATCGGGCCGACGGCGGCGCCGGCAACGACGCGATCTTCGGCGGCGTCGGCAACGACCGCCTGTCCGGCTCGGCGGGCAGGGACGTCCTGTGGGGCGGGGTCGGCGACGACCGGCTCGACGGCGGCGCCGACGCCGACCGCCTCCACGGCGAGTACGGCGCGGACCGGCTCGACGGCGGCGCGGGGCGGGACCGGCTCGAAGGCGGCGAGGGGAACGACACGCTCAACGGCGGCGACGACGCCGACACGCTGATCGGCGGGGGCGGCAACGACGCCGCCGCGGGCGGCGCGGGCGACGACTACCTCGGCGGCGGCTGGGGCATCGACCGGTTCGACGGCGGCACGGGCAACGATCGCCTCGTCGGCGACGACGGCGACGACCGGCTCGACGGCGGCGACGGCAAGGACACCTTGGAGGGCGGAACCGGCAACGACGGGCTGACCGGCGGGCTCGGCGACGACCGTCTCCTCGGCGGAGTCGGGACGGACCAACTCTTCGGCAATGCCGGGAAGGATCGCCTCGACGGCGGCGACGGACGGGACGTCCTGATCGGCGGCGACGGGGACGACATCCTCGTCGGCGGCCGGGACGACGACCGCCTCGAAGGCGCGGTCGGGGACGACCTCCTGGTCGGCGGCGCGGGCAACGACCGCCTCGACGGCGGCAAGGGCGGCGAGCTTTCGGGCGACACGGTCGATTACGGGGCCGCGCGCAAGGCGATCCTCGTCGATCTGAACGGCGTCGCGGACGAGCGACCCGGCGCGGTCTACAAGGTCTACCACGCCATCGGGGCCGAGATCGGTCGCGACAGGATCGGCAGCGTCGAGAACGTCGCCGGCGGCGCGGGCGCCGACACCCTGATCGGCAACGGCGTCGCGAACCGCCTCTCGGGCGGGTCCGGCAACGACCGGCTCGACGGCAGGGCGGGCGCCGACATCCTCTCCGGCGGAGCCGGCCGCGACCGGTTCGTGTTCAGCACCCGCCTCGGCGCCGACAACGTCGATCGGATCGCCGACTTCACCTCCGGCACCGATGCGATCGACCTCGATGCCGGCGTGTTCACCGGGCTGAAGGCGGGACGCCTCGCGGAAGGGCAGTTCCACGCCGGCACGGGCGCCCGCGACGCCGACGACCGCCTGATCTTCGACGCCGGGACCAAGACCCTGTTCTACGATGCCGACGGCACGGGCGCGCAGGCTCAGGTCAAGGTCGCCCTGCTCGACAAGGTGACCTCGCTCCGCGCGTCCGACTTCCTGATCCTGAAGGGCGGGGACGGTGCGGATCGGCCCGATATCGGCACCGACCCCGGCACGGGCGGCTCGGGTGGCGGTACCCCGGAGGATGGAGCCGGCAACGACCGGCTGATCGGCGGGAGCGGCAACGACCGCCTCTTCGGCGGCGCCGGCCTCGACCACCTTTTCGGCAATGCGGGGGACGATCACCTCGACGGGGGCGATGGACAGGACATGCTGATCGGCGGCGCCGGGAGCGACATCCTGGACGGCGGCGCGGGTAACGATCGCATCGACGGCGCGGCCGGGGACGACATCCTGATCGGCGGCGCGGGCGACGACCGCCTCGACGGCGGCAGCGAGTTCTCGGGCGACAGGGTCGATTACGAGACCGCGCGCGAGGCGATCCTCGTCGATCTGAACGGCATCGCGGACGAGCGCCCCAACGTGGTCTACAAGGTCTACCACGCCCTCGGCGACGACATCGGCCGCGACAGGATCGGCAACGTCGAGAACGTCTTCAGCGGTGCGGGTAACGACACCCTGATCGGCAACGGCGTCGCGAACTACCTCTCGGGCAGGTCCGGCAGCGACCGGCTCGACGGCAGGGCGGGGGAGGACACCCTCTCCGGGGGAGTCGGAAACGACGCGCTCGACGGCGGAGCGGATTTCGACATGCTCTTCGGCGGGTCCGGCAACGACCGGCTCGACGGCGGCGCGGGCGCCGACCTCCTCCTCGGCGGGTCCGGCAGCGACCGGTTCGTGTTCAGCACCCGCCTCGGCGCCGACAACGTCGATCGGATCTCCGACCTCACCTCCGGCACCGATGCAATCTGGCTCAAGGCCGACATCGTCGCCGGGCTGAAGGCGGGGCGCCTCGCCGAGGGGCAGTTCCACGCCGGCACGGGCGCCCAGGACGCCGACGACCGCGTCATCTTCGACGCCAAGAGCCGGAGCCTCTACTTCGATGCCGACGGCACCGGCGCGCAGGCCCAGGTCAAGATCGCCGTGTTCGACAACGTCGTGACGCTCGCGGCTTCCGACTTCCTGATCGTCGTGTAGGATCGCCCCCGCGGCCCGGACGCCAACGATCCGGGCCGGGGAGGGATGTCATGGCGCAGGCGGTCGGGGCGATCGACCAGGGCACCACGAGCACGCGCTTCATCGTGTTCGACCGCTCCGGCGCCATCCTGGGCCAGGCCCAGCGCGAGCACGAGCAGATCTTCCCCAAAGCCGGCTGGGTCGAGCACGATGCCCGCGAGATCTGGCGCAACACCCGCACGGTGATGCGCGAGGGGCTGGTGCGGGCGGGCCTCGAACCCTCCGACCTCGCGGCCATCGGCATCACCAACCAGCGCGAGACGGCACTCCTGTGGGATGCCGCGACCGGCGAACCGCTGCACAACGCGCTGGTCTGGCAGGACACCCGCACCGACCGCCACGTCGCGGCGCTCGCCCGCGACGGCGGGCGCGACCGTTTTCGCGATCTCACCGGCCTGCCGCTGGCGAGCTACTTCTCGGCTTCCAAGCTCGCGTGGCTGCTCGACCATGTCGAGGGGGCGCGGGAGAAGGCCGAGGACGGACGCGCCCTGTTCGGCACCATCGATTCCTGGCTGGTCTGGAACCTCACCGGCGGCGAGGAGGGGGGCCTGCACGTCACCGACGTGACGAACGCCAGCCGCACGCAGCTGATGTCGCTGGCGAGCCTCGACTGGGACGAGGGGATGCTCGGCGTGTTCCGCATCCCCCGCGCGGTGCTGCCCAGAATCGTCTCGTCGAGCGCGGTGCTCGGGGAGACCCGCGACCCGTTCGAGGGCGTGCCGGTGGCCGGCATCCTCGGTGATCAGCAGGCGGCGCTCTTCGGCCAGACCTGCTTCTCGGCGGGCGAGGGCAAGAACACCTACGGCACCGGCGCCTTCGCGCTGATGAACACCGGCGCGGAGCCCGTCGCCTCGAAGGCCGGCCTCGTCACCACGGTCGCCTACCGCATCGGCGATGAACCCCCGGCCTACGCCCTGGAGGGCTCCATCGCCATCACCGGCGCGCTGGTGCAGTGGCTGCGCGACAATCTCGGGCTGATCCGCGAATCAGGCGAGGTCGAGGCGCTGGCCCGCAGCGTCGAGGACAACGGCGGCGTCTACGTCGTGCCGGCGTTCTCCGGCCTCTACGCCCCGCATTGGCGCGACGACGCCCGCGGCCTCATCATCGGGCTCACCCGCTACGCCAACCGGGGCCACATCGCCCGCGCCTGTCTCGAAGCCACCGCCTACCAGACCCGCGAGGTGCTGGAGGCGATGGAGCGCGATTCCGGTATTCGCCTGAGCGAGTTGCGCTGCGACGGCGGCATGACCGTCAACGACCTGTTGATGCAGTTCCAGGCCGATATCCTCGACCGCGAGACCCTGCGCCCGAAGGTGGCGGAGACCACCGCGCTGGGTGCCGCCTACGCCGCGGGCCTCGCCACCGGATTCTGGGGCGGCCTCTCGGACCTCAAGGACAATTGGGCGGTTGACCGGCGCTGGCATCCGCATCTCGACGCGGAGCGGCGCGCGGCGCTGTTCTCCGGCTGGAGCCGGGCGGTGGAGCGCTCCTTCGGTTGGGTGCAGGACGACGCGGGAGACGAGGCATGAGGCGCGGACGGGCGGCACTTCTGGCGATGTCGATGTTGTTCGCAACCGCGGCCGAGGCCGCGCCGCAGACCTATCCGGAGCAGCGCGAGGGCGACGTCGTCGTCCGGGACTTGCGCCTTGCGAGCGGCGAGAGCCTGTCCGAGGCCAAGCTGCACTACACCACGCTGGGCACGCCGCGCCGCGGCGCCGACGGCGCGATCGACAACGCGGTGCTGGTCCTGCACGGCACCACCGGCACGGGCAAGAGCTTCCTGATCCCGACGCTCGGGCCCGAGCTGTTCGGCGAGGGCGCGCCCCTCGATGCCCGGCGCTGGTACGTGATCCTGCCCGACGGGCTCGGGCGCGGCGGCTCCTCGAAGCCGTCCGACGGGCTCAAAGGCCGCTTCCCCCGCTACGGCTACGGCGACGTCGTCGAGGGCCAGCACCGGGTGGTGGAGGAACTCGGCGTCAAGCGCCTGCGCCTCGTGCTCGGCACCTCCATGGGCGGGATGCAGGCCTGGATGTGGGGCATCCGCTATCCGCAAGCCATGGACCTGATCATGGCGGTGGCGAGCCAGCCGATTCCCGTGAGCGGGCGCAACGCCCTGTGGCGGCGCCTGCTGATCGAGGGCATCCGCTCCGACCCGGACTGGAACGGGGGCGACTACACCAAGCAGCCGAAAAGCTTCGAGCGCATCCTGCCGATCTTCAACATCATGACCGAGAGCGTGCTCGGCCTCCAGAAGCAGGCGCCCACCCGCGCCGCGTCGGACGCCGTCTACGACAAGATGGTCGCGGGCTACGAGAACAAAGCCGACGCCAACGACTGGCTGCGCTGGTTCGATTCCTCGTTCGACTACGACCCCTTCCCCGATCTGGCGAAGATCGAGGCCAAGGTGCTGGCGGTGAATTTTTCCGACGACGAGCTGAACCCGCCCCAGCTCGACGTGATGAACGCCGCGATGGGCAAAGTGAAGGACGGCCGCTTCGTGCTGGTGCCGACCTCGCCCGAGACCCACGGCCACCAGTCGCTACGCTACGCCTCCCTGTGGAAGCGGCATCTGGCCGAGTTTCTGGGATCGCCCGAGGCGAAGACCGAGGGGGCGAACTCGCCGGAGGGGCCGGCCAAGCGCTGAGGCCCGCGGGGGGCAGCGGATCGATGGCCGCGGCTCCCCGTCATTGCGAGGCGGAGCCGAAGCAATCCAGGGCTCCGCACTCCCAAGAGGGACCGCTCACGTAATCGCGTCGTCGGCGCGCTCGCGCGCTTTCAGGAAACGTCGCGCTCTGGATTGCGTCAGTTTCGCCTCGCAATGACGGCGTGCAGTGGAGCCCGGCGGGATCATCCGGCAATCCACCAACAGTCCTTTTGCTGAAATCTTAGCGAAGGATCGTTTTCTAAGCTCGGCGTCCGCGTCGATCACGGTGACGTGACATTATTTTGCCGCGGCGACGGACGGACGATGACTTCCTTCGCCACTCTGCGACGGAAAATTAACTCTTTAAATTACTAATCCGGTCACCAGACCTGTCTCGCCCCGACCGGACCCCAGCATGCGCGTCACCCTCAAAGCGGCCCTCGCCGGCTCGTTCAGCCTGCTCGCCGTCGTCGCGGCATTCCAGGGCGGGCTCAGCATCGTCAAGCTCGCGACGATCGACCACGAGGTGCGGGAGATCGCCGACAACTGGCTGCCCTCGGTCGGCCTGCTCGGCGACATCAGCACGGCCACCCGCGACGAGCGGGTGAAGACCTACCGCTACGCCTCCACCTCGGACACGCCGGAACTGCTCGCCGCCAACGAGAAGAGCGTGCGGGTGGCCCAGAAGGCGCTCGCCGACCTGCGCAAGGCCTACGAGCCGCTGATCGCCTCGCCCGAGGAGCGGGCGCTCTACGAGCGCTTCTCCGCCACCTGGGCGACCTACACGGCGCGGCTGGAGGAAATTGTCGGGATGATGCAGGCCGGGCGCAAGGCCGAGGCGCTGAGTGCGCTCGCCGGGCCCGACACCCTGGCGCTCGCCCAATCCGCCACCAAGGCGCTCCAGGAAAACCTCGCCCTGAACAAACGCGGCGCCAAGGACAGCGTCGCCCACGCCGTCGAGAGCGCGGCCTCCGCCGCCACGACCGCCTGGATCGCCATGGCGGTGACGCTGCTCTCGGCGCTGCTCGCCGCCCTGTTCGGCTGGCGCGGCATCTCGCGGCCGATCGAGGGGATGACCGCGGCGATGGGCCGGCTGGCGGCGGGCGACGCCGGCATCGACGTGCCGGGAAGGGGCCGGCGCGACGAGATCGGCGCGATGTCGGCGGCGGTGCAGGTGTTCAAGGACAACCTGATCCGCGCCCGCCGGCTCGAAGAGGAATCGGCGCTCGCCCGCGCCGGGGCGGAGGCCCAGCGCAGGGCCGCGGCCCGCGACATGGCCGACGCGTTCGAGCGCAATGTCGGCGGCGTCATCGGCGGCCTCTCGGCGGCGGCGAGCCAGCTGCAGGCGACCGCACGCGCCATGACCGCCACCGCCGCCCAGACCGCGGCCCAGTCCGGCTCGGTGGCGAGCGCCGCCGACGAGGCGGCGACCAATGTCGGCACCGTCGCCGTGGCGGCGGAGGAACTCGGCGCCTCGGTGGCCGAGATCGGGCGTCAGGTCGACGGCTCGGCCGCGCTCGCCCAGGCCGCCGTGGGGGAGGCGGGCCAGACGGCCGTGCTCGTGCGCGACCTGTCGGACGCGGCCGCCCGCATCGGCGACGTGGTGGCGATGATCGCCACCATCGCCGGCCAGACCAATCTTCTGGCGCTGAACGCCACCATCGAGGCGGCGCGTGCCGGCGAGGCGGGCCGCGGCTTCGCCGTCGTCGCGGCGGAGGTGAAGGAACTGGCCAACCAGACCGCGCGGGCGACGGAAGAGATCACCGGCCAGATCGGCCGCATCCAGGCCTCGACCGGTCAGGCGGTGACGGCGATCGACGGCATCGCCGGCCGCATCCGCGAGATCAGCGCGGTCGCCACCGGCATCGCGGCGGCGGTGGAGGAGCAGGGCGCGGCGACCCACGAGATCGTGCGCAACGTCGCCCAGGCCGCGACCGGCGCGGGCGCCGTGACGGCCAACATCGCGGGCGTGGCCTCGGCCGCGGAGGAGACCGGGGCGGCAGCCTCCCAGGTGCTCGCCTCGGCGACCGAGCTGTCGCGGCAATCCGAGCAGCTCGGCACGGACGTCGCCCGCTTCCTCGACACCGTGCGGGCGGCCTGAGTTTTTCAAGGCTTGCCGCCTGATCGGCTCCTCCCACCCATCCCCCTCATCCTGAGGTGCATAGCGAAGCGGAGCCTCGAAGGAGGGCTCCAGGGATCGCGCGGCTGGCTGGAGCCCTCCTTCGAGGCTGCTGCGCAGCACCTCAGGATGAGGGGGTGGGTAGGAGGAGCCGGTCGAACAGGCCCCTGAAACCTCAGGGCCGGAACCCCTCGAACACCATCTGATCCGCATGCGCCTGCGCCAGCGCCCGCTGCTCGGGGGTGCGCACGGTCCAGGTCATCACCGGCATGTTGCCCAGCCGCCGGCAGAGATAGGGCACCGGGCCCGGCAGGTCGCCGACGCGCCAGGACAGGAAATCGGGGCGGCTCTCGTCGAGATGGAGCAGGCCCGACAGCGCGGTGCGCAGCGACGGGCTCAGGCGGTCGTATTCGGGATCGTCCTGGCTCGCCTCGGCGACGATGCCGCGCGGAACAGACGGCGCGATCTCGGCGAGCGTCGCGACGATGCCCGGATCGAAGGATTTCAGTGCGATCGGCGCGTCGAACCCGGCCACCACTTCCGCGGTGCGGCGGGTGAGGCGGCGGTCGCCGTCGAAGCGGCTCTTGATCTCGACCACCACCGGCACCCGCCCGCCGATATGGGTGAGGAACGCGGCGAGCGTCGGGATGCGCTCGGCCGTGCCGAAGACCGTGAGTTGCCCGAAATCCGCGGCGCTCGTGGCGTCCACCGCGCCCTCGGTGCCG
The DNA here is from genome assembly GCF_038442325.1 of Methylorubrum subtropicum. Classification (NCBI taxonomy): domain Bacteria; kingdom Pseudomonadati; phylum Pseudomonadota; class Alphaproteobacteria; order Hyphomicrobiales; family Methylobacteriaceae; genus Methylorubrum; species Methylorubrum subtropicum. Next base: position 114,154 of record NZ_JBBXMW010000008.1, read on the forward strand.
GTGAGCCGGCCCAGCGTGGCGTCGTGGAACACCATCGCCTCGCCGTCGGCGCTGAGCTGCACGTCGCACTCGATGGCGTAGCCCGCGGACGCCGCGGCCTCGGCTGCGGCCAGCGTGTTCTCGGGGATGCCGGCGGCGCGGTCGTGCAGGCCGCGATGGGCGATCGGCCGGGCGGTCAGCCAGGCGGGGGCGTTGAGGGCGCGGCTCACGCGACCTCGAACATCGCCTCGACCTCGACCGCGGCGTCGAGGGGGAGTTCGGCGACGCCCACCGTCGAGCGGGCGTGGCGGCCCTTGTCGCCGAGCACCGCGACCATCAGGTCGGAGGCGCCGTTCATGATGGGGGCGAGCGCGGAGAACGTCGGCACGGCGTTGATGAAGCCGCCGAGCCGCACGCATTGCACGACGCCGCGGTCGAGATCGCCCACCGCCGCCTCGATCTGGGCCAGCACGTTGAGGGCGCACAGCTTGGCCGCCTCGATGCCCGCCTCGTTCGAGACCTCGGCGCCGAGTTTGCCCTTGTGGGCGTCACTGAGCTTGCCGTCGAGCCCGAAGCAGATCTGGCCGGAGACGATCACGAGATTGCCCGAGCGCACGAACGGCACGTAGTTCGCCACGGGGGCCGCCGCCTTCGGCAGGGTGAGCCCGAGGGCTTCCAGGCGTTCCTTGACCGAGTTCATCGCGTGCGTGGCTCCTGCTTCGTCGCCGGGGACGAAGCACGGGGGCGGGGTGGGGCGCAAGGGGGCCGCCGGGCCGCGCGACGATGCGGGTGACGGGCCGCTCACCCAGCGCCGCGGCCCGGCGGCGCAGCGCCCGACCGCGGGGCGGTGACAGGACTTCCGGGATATCGTAGACGGCCGGCTTCCCGCTCGCAGCGAGCGGGCTCAGCGCTGGGTTGCGGCAGGGCCGCCGACGCTTCGAGCGATGGTCGAGACGGCGCGTGCGCGAGCGGCCTGCCGCCCCGACCGCGGGGGCGCCGGCCGACGAGCCGGGCGCGCAGGGCAGGGGAGAGACGAGATGGCCGAGGCAACCAGCAGCTTCCCGGACTTCCGCAGGTTCCATCACCACCGCGGCGCCAACTATCAGACCGTCCTGAAGAACGCCCACGCCTTCCTGCGGCCGGACTGGTACCTCGAAGTCGGCGTCAACACCGGCTCGACGATCACGCTCGCCGAACGCTGCGTCATCGGCGTCGATCCGAACTTCAAGTTCAGCGCCGACGTGGTCGGCAAGAAGGAGAAGCTGTTTCTGTTCCAGCAGACCAGCGACGCCTTCTTCGCCGGGACCGACGTGCCGGCGCTCGCGGGCGGCCCGATCGACATCGCCTTCCTCGACGGCCTGCACGAGGCCGAGGTGCTGCTGCGCGACATCTTCAACACCGAGCGGCTGTGCGGCCCGAACTCGGTGATCTTCCTGCACGATTGCCTGCCGGGCGACATCTACATGGCGCGCCGGCACCAGTTCGACGCGGAGATCCGCAAGCTCACGCCGCATCCGGCGACGTGGACAGGCGACGTCTGGAAGGCGCTGGCGATCCTGCAGAAGTACCGCAAGGACCTGACCATCACCTGCCTGGACGCCGGCCCGACCGGGCTCGTCGCCCTGTCGAACCTCGATCCGCACTCGACCGTGCTACCGGACGCCTACGACGATCTCTTCGCCGAGATACAGGCGATGGAGACCACCCACGAGACCCTGAAGGCCTTCCTGGCCGCCTGCAACATCACCAGCACCGCCCGCGTGGCGAGCGAGGCGGAGATGCGCGAGACCTTCGGCCTGAAGGCGGCCTGATCCGGGACGATCGTTCGAAGCCGCCGATGCGGCTTCACGGCGCGAAGAGCGCCGCGCGGAGCGTGCTTTTCAGGACATCGGTCCTGAAAAGCGTCGAGCGGAGCGAAAGCCTAAGCTCGCGGATGCGAGCGCCGGCGATTGAGGCCAGCGAGCCAACTGGGGCAATCGCCGGGAGCGATTGCCCCGCCGTTGCGAAGCGACCCCCTTCCAGTGTAATCGCGACCGTGCCGCCCGCGTCCCGAGGCGGCACTTTCGTTTGGAACGCTGCCTGAGGACCCGGATGACCGCGACCTCCGCCCTGCTGCCGAACTATGCCCGCGCGCCGCTCGCTTTTGAGCGCGGCGAGGGCGCTTGGCTCGTGACGGAGCGCGGCGAGCGATACCTCGATTTCGGCGCGGGCATCGCGGTCAACGCGCTCGGCCACGCGCATCCGCATCTGGTCGAGGCCCTGACGACGCAGGCGCAGAAGGTCTGGCACACCTCGAACCTGTTCCAGATCCCGGAGGGCGAGCGGTTCGGCCGGCGGCTGGTGGACGCGACCTTCGCGGATGTCGCCTTCTTCGCCAACTCGGGCGCCGAGGCGAACGAGGCCGCCATCAAGATGGCACGCAAGTACCATGCGGCGGGCGGCCACCCGGAGCGCTACCGCATCGTCACGTTCGAGGGCGCCTTCCACGGGCGCACGCTCGCCACCATCGCGGCGGGCGGGCAGCAGAAATACATCGACGGCTTCGGCCCCAAGGTCGAGGGCTTCGATCAGGTGCCGGTCGGCGACTTCGACGCGCTGAACGCCGTGATCGGCCCCGAGACCGCCGCCCTGATGATCGAGCCGATCCAGGGGGAGGGGGGCCTGCGGCTGATCCCGCCCGAGACCCTGCGGCGGCTCCGCGCGCTCTGCGACGAGCATGGCCTGCTCCTCATCATGGACGAGGTCCAGACCGGCGTCGGGCGCACGGGCAAGTTCTTCGCGCATGAATGGTCGGGCGTCACGCCCGACATCATGAGCGCGGCCAAGGGCATCGGCGGCGGCTTCCCGCTCGGCGTCTGCCTCGCCACCGCGGAGGCCGCGCGCGGCATGGTCGCGGGCACCCACGGCACCACCTTCGGCGGCAACCCGCTCGCCATGGCGGTGGGCAACGCCGTGCTCGACGTGGTTTTGGGCGAGGGTTTCCTGGCGCATGTCGAGCGGATGGGCCTGCTGCTGACGCAGAAGCTCGCCGGCCTCATCGACCGCCACCCGCACGTCTTCGCCGAGCTGCGCGGGCAGGGGCTGATGCGCGGCCTGAAGCTCAACCTGCCGAACACCGAGTTCGCGGCCGCCGCCCGCGCGCGCCATCTCCTGGTGATCCCGGCGGGCGACAACGTGGTCCGCCTCTTGCCGCCGCTGATCGTCGGCGAGGCGGAGGTGGACGAGGCCGTGGTCCGGCTGGAAGCCGCGGCGACCGATCTGGAGGCGCAGATGCGCGGCGCGGCCTAACGGGCTTTTCCCATGAAGCGCCTCAGCGGCGCTTCATGGGGCCCCAAGGCCGGCCTGCAAGCGAAATCGATTATGAGCACGACCCTGAACGGCAGCGGACCCGCAGTCCGCCATTTCCTCGATCTCAAGGATTTCTCCGCCGAGACCCTGCGCGGCATCCTCGATTCCGGCGCGGCCATCAAGCGCGCGCGGGTGAAGGGCCGTCAGGCCGCGGAGCGCCCGCTCACCGGCAAGACGCTGGCGATGGTGTTCGACCGGCCGTCCACCCGCACCCGCGTCTCGTTCGACGTCGGCATGCGCGAACTGGGCGGCGACACCCTGATGCTGACCGGCAAGGAGATGCAGCTCGGCCGCGGCGAGACGGTGGCGGACACCGCCCGCGTGCTGTCGCGCTTCGTCGATGCCATCGTGATCCGCACCCTCGACCACGCGCTGATGCTGGAACTGGCCGAGCACGCCGAGGTGCCGGTGATCAACGCGCTGACCAAGGTCTCGCATCCCTGCCAGATCATGGCCGACATCATGACCTTCGAGGAGCATCGCGGGCCGATCAAGGGCCGCACGATCGCGTGGTCGGGCGACGCCAACAACGTGCTGGCGAGCTGGGTCCACGCCGCCGCCCGCTTCGACTTCACCCTCACGGTCGCCGCCCCCGACGAGCTGGCGATGCCGCCGGCGCTCGTCGCCTGGGCCGAGCGCGAGGGCGCCCGGGTGCATGCCACCCGTGACGCCTACGAGGCGGTGAAGGGGGCGGACGCCGTCGTGACCGATTGCTGGGTCTCGATGGGCGACGACGACGAGCATTTCCGCCACAACCTGCTCTCGCCCTACCGGGTCGACGCCGCGCTGATGGCGCATGCCGCGAAGGACGCGATCTTCCTCCACTGCCTGCCGGCGCATCGCGGCGAGGAGGTCACGGCGGAAGTGATCGACGGCCCGCAATCGGTGGTGTTCGACGAGGCCGAAAACAGGCTCCACGCGCAGAAGGGGATTCTGGCGTGGTGTCTGGGGGATTAGGGCATCATCCCGAAAGGCGGCTTCAGGCTTCGAGAAACAGTGATCCGAGAACGAGGACCGAGCGCATCGCGGTCGGGAAGGCGGTCGGCGGCTTTCCGAAGGCGCCGTGCCTCGGACCGATCGATACCGGACGCATAGACGATCCTCCTGGATACGAAATCCAGGACGATCGTCTAAGTTGCTGTGCCGCATCGGCTTTTTTCCGAAAGCCGGTATCCGCCTTTCGGGCCGATGCTCTATCCACGCGAAAGTCGTGAATGATCGATGTCGAGCCCGGAACTGACGGCGAGGATACCCTCCCCGGACTGACACCCGACGGCACCGACTCGTCGCCGCTGACGGCATATTGGCCAAACAAGGGGATGGTCGCGCAGAACTGGGGCGATAAGCTCAATCCTGTGCTCATCGCGGCCCTGACGGGTCGCGCCGTGAGGAACATCGGCGATATAGATCCATCGGATCATGTGCCGGGCACGCCCGTGTTCTACGTGATCGGCAGTAGCTTGTCTTGGGCGAGGCAGGATGCCATCGTTTGGGGCAGCGGCTTCATACAATCGGACCTGCAATTGTCCTGCTCCCCGGAGCGCGTCGTTGCGGCTCGTGGACCGCTGAGCCGAAAGAAGATCGCGCAGGCCGGCGGCGACGCCGCGATGCCGCTCGGCGATCCCGCGTTACTGCTACCCCTGCTGTATCGGCCGACCATCGCGCCGTCGTTCGATGTCGGAATCATCCAGCATTTCCGTGAGGTCGGCACGGAGGCCGTACCGCAAGTCCCGCAACACCTGAACCATCGCGTCATCGACATAACCGGGGGCGTTCGCAGCACGATCGATGCGGTGCTCTCCTGCAAGACCATCGTCTCGAGTTCTCTTCATGGCGTGATCCTGGCTCACGCATACGGCCGGCGCGGCATTTGGGTAAAAGCGAGCGATCGTCCCCTCGGCGATGATTTCAAGTTCCGGGATTATTGGTCGTCCATCGGACATGATGACTATCGGCCCTTCGACACGAGGATCGAACCCTGCGTACCGCTCGATGAGCTTGTCTCCGGGCCGGGCATCGTCGAAGTGGATTTGTTCGCGCTGATCGAGGCTTGCCCCTTCCTCTCGTCACAGAGGAAGCAGAGTTTGATCGAGGCAGGCGTTCAACTCGCCGGCGGCGATACGATCTTTTCGTGTCATGCCGGGTTACGGCATCGGGACGCGTCCGGAGGAACGCTGCCGGGCTGATGGGGTCGAGATACCGGCGCATCGGCTGTCGGGCCGAGGCTCTGACGCTCGCCGTTCATGAAGCGGGCGCGAGACTCGCTCCAGCCCCCTGGGCAGGATCGATGCCGCCCAGGCGCCCTCGTTCCGATCTCGGTGCGGCAGCTCAGCGATCGACCAAGAAGTCTTCGTAGGCCGTCGTCACTGCGCCCAACCGCTCGAAATGCGGGAACGCGCCGGTCGGCAGCCGCAGCACCGTCCAGTTCGGCCGGCCGACGACCTCGCCGACATGGCGGTAATCCACGAAGTCGCCGCGCGAGCCGTGGACCATGAAGACCGGCAGCGTCAGCGCCTCGTAGACCCGCGTGGTGTCGTCGGGGAACAGGTAGCCGGCGATGAACGAGAACGGCGCGTGCTCGGCGCCGGGCTGGTGGGCCGAGAGCTGGTCGTAGGCGAACAGGCCCTCGTCGATGTCGCGGCTGCCCCAGGTCTTTTCGAGGAAGAAGCGCATGCTGGGCGCGCTCACCAGCGCGTCGAACAGCGGGCGGCCCCAGAGCGGGAAGGCGGTGAGCTGGCGGGCCCATTCCTTGCCGCGATGGCGGTCGAGGGGGCCGCGGCCGGAGAGGCGGGCGTCGAACCCGGTCGGGCTGATCAGGCCGAGGGTGGAAAACACCTCCGGCCGGTCCAGCGCCGCGCGGGCGAGGTAGGCGCAGGACAGGGACAGGGCCATCGCATCGATCGCGACGCCGCCGTGGCGGGCCGAAATCTCGGCCGCCGCGTCGAGGATCGCGTCGGCCATGAGGCGCGGCGTGTAGATGCGGTTCGCCCGCTCGGACGAGCCGAAGCCCGGAAGCTCCAGCGCATAGACCGGGCGCGACTCGTAAAAATGCTCGTAGAGCGGCCGGACTTCGTAGGCGTTGGCCGCCGCGTTGATCGAGTGGATCAGCAGCAAGGGACGGCCCGCCCGCGCATCCGCGGCGTAGAGGCCGACCGCGCCGGCGCGGGTGCGAAGGCGCGTGCGCCGCCCCGGCAGGGCCGGGGGGAGGGGGCCGCCGCGGGCGAGGCCGAGATGGCTCCAGGCGATCCAGGCGCCCGCCGCCGCGAGCGGCAGCAGGGCGGCGGCTTTCAGGGTTTTTTCCCGCCCGCCCGATCTGCGTGTCCGATCCACCGTTTCCTCCGGCCTGAAGCATCGTCCTGGATCGTATCCAAGACGATGCTTCAGCTTCTTGTGCCGCATCGGCTTTTGCCGAAAGCCGGTTCCCACCTTTCGGGCCGATGCTCCAGCGATGTCCGGCGACAACGCGAGGCAATGAAGAGGTTTCCGTCAGGCCGAGGCCAGCGGCTTCGACACGTCCTCCAGCGACTTGCCCTCGGCCGCGGTGGCGTAGAGCCCGCCGACCACGGCCGCCACCGCCATCAGCGCGGCGCCGATGAGGTAGCCGAACAGCACCCAGTCGCGCGAACCGGTCTCGACCAGCGTGCCGAACAGGAGCGGGCCGGACACGCCGCCGATGCCGGTGCCGATGGCGTAGAAGGCGGCGATCGCCAGCGCCCGGATCTCCAGCGGGAAGGTCTCGGCGACCGTGAGGTAGGCGGAACTGGCCGCGGCGGAAGCGAAGAAGAACACCACCATCCAGGCCGCGGTCTGGCCCACGGGGCCGAGGATTCCGAGCTGGAACAGGTAGCCGACGACGGCCAGAAGCACCGCCGAGATGCCGTAGGTCGCCGCGATCATCGGGCGCCGTCCGACCGTGTCGAACAGCCGTCCGAGCAGCACCGGGCCGAGGAAGGAGCCGAGGGCGAAGGGCAGGAGGTACCAGCCGACATCGCCGCCGGGCACGTTGTAGAACCGCTCCAGCACGAGCGCGTAGGTGAAGAACAGGGCGTTGTAGAAGAACGCCTGGGCGATCATCAGCGCCAGCCCCACCAGCGTCTGGCGGCGGTTCGTCACGAACATCGCGCCCGCCACCTCGGAGAGCGGGGTGTGGCTGCGGACCTTGAGCTTCAGGCGCCGCTTCTCGTCGGGCGGGGGCAGGGTGATGCCCTCGTCGGTGAAGCGCTTCTCGATGCCGGACACCACCCGGTCGGCCTCCGCGGCGTAGCCGTGGGTGACAAGCCAGCGCGGGCTCTCGGGAATCCATGTGCGCAGGAGCAGGATGACGAGGCCGATGCCGCCGCCGACGAAGAAGGCGATGCGCCAGCCCCAGGCCGGATCGATGACTTCGGGGCGCAGGAGCGCGATCGACAGGAACGAGCCGAGCGCCGCGCCGATCCAGAACGAGCCGTTGATGACGAGGTCGGTCCAGCCGCGCACGCGGGCCGGGATCAGCTCCTGGATGGTCGAATTGATCGCGGTGTACTCGCCGCCGATGCCGGCCCCCGTGAGGAAGCGGAACAGGCAGAAGCTGTAGATGTCCCAGGACAGGCCCGTGGCCGCCGTCGCCATCAGGTAGAGGGCGAGCGTGATGAAGAACAGTTTTTTCCGCCCGATCCGGTCGGTGAGCCAGCCGAAGCCGACCGCGCCCGTCACCGCGCCGATGAGGTAGGAACTCGCCGCCAAGCCGACGTCGAACTCGGTGAACGACATCGGCTCCTTGCGGAGCGCCCCGACGAGGGCGCCGGCGAGCGTCACCTCCAGGCCGTCGAGCACCCAGGTGATGCCGAGCGCGACGATGACGAGGGTGTGGAAGCGGCCGAACGGCAGCCGGTCGAGCCGGGCGGAGATGTCGGTGTCGATGACGGTCCCGGCCGCCACCCGCTCGGGCGCCTTCGCCCCGCCCTGACCTTCCACGCGGCTCGTCATTGGGCCCCCGTTTACCGTGAATCCGGACTCTTGTTCGCAACGGCGCGCAAGGCGCGGCGCGGTTCCGACTCCCGCAACGCTTGAATGCGCGAAATGGCCCCATTCGCCGGGCCTGCCGCCATGAACTTTTCCGTCATCGGGTTTTCGAGATCAGCCCTCCTGCCGCTCGCCGCGCTCGGCGGCGTGCTCGCCGCCTCGGCTCTGGCCTCCGACCGGCCGGGTGCGGCCGGGGCCGAGCGCTGGGCGCTGCGCCCGGCCCGCGCGCCGGACCCGGTCCCCGCCCCCGCGCCGCTGCTGCGGGGCACGAAGGCGATCCCGCTCTCGGACCTGCCCGGCGAGCGGCGCGCGGTGCGGGTGATCTATCAGGGCTACGGGCCGGTCGCCGTCGCGGCGGAACGCTGAAACGTCCGTCCCATCCAACCCCCTCATCCTGAGGTGCCGCGAAGCGGCCTCGAAGGAGGGCTCCAGCTCGCTCAGCGATCCCTGGAGCCCTCCTTCGAGGGCGCCGCTTCGCGTCGCCACCTCAGGATGAGGGCATTGGGTGGGAGGGCCGTCGTCAGCCCGGCCCGACGAGCGCATAGTCCCGCCGCCGCAGCCGCCCCGCCCCACGGCGATAGGCCGTGGCGGTGCCGGGCCAGAGGGTGCGGTTGCGGCCCTCCCCGTCGAGATACCAGCTGCCGCAGCCGCCGCGCGCCCAGATGCTGTCGGACAGCCGCGCATCGATCGCATCGCGGAACGCGCTTTGCGCATCCGCGCGCACCTCCACGGCCCGGCCCGGATTCTTTGCGAGCCACCGCAACGCCCCCAGCACGTGAGCGACCTGCGCCTCGACCATCGCTAGCACCGAGTTGTGCCCGAGCCCCGTGTTCGGCCCGAGCAGCAAAAAGAAATTCGGGAAACCGGCCAGGGCGATGCCCTGGAACGCGTCCGCCCCCTCGCGCCACGCCTGCCCCAGGGTGCGCCCGCCGCGGCCGGTGAGGGCGAGGCGGTCGTAGCTGCCGGCAGGGGCGAATCCGGTGGCGAGGATCAGCACGTCGAGGGGGTGGGCGGTCCCGTCCGCGGTGACGATGCCGTGGGGCGTGACGGCGCGGATCGCCTGCGTGACGAGGCTCACGTCGGGCCGCGTCAGCGCGGGATAGAAGTCGTCCGACAGGAGCACCCGCTTGCAGCCGAGCCGGTAGGATGGCGTGAGTCGGCGGCGCAGGTCGGGATCGGTGATCGCGCGCTTCAGGTGGGCGCGGGCGAGCGACTCCGCCCCCGCGGTCAGCCGCGAGACGCGGGTGAAGCCAAGGAGCGCCGTGAGTTCCCGGCGCCAGAACAGGCTCGCCCGGTAGAGCCGGCGCAGCGGGCCGACCTTGAGAAGCGTCTTCGCCCCCGCGCCGTAGGGCCGGTCGTGGCGGGGCAGGATCCAGGCCGGGCTGCGCTGGAACAGGGTGAGATGGGCGGTGCGGCCGGCGATCTCCGGCACGATCTGCACCGCGCTCGCCCCCGTGCCGATCACGCCGACGCGCTTGCCCCGAAGATCGCAGCCGTGGTCCCATTCGGCGGTGTGGAAGCAGGGGCCGGCGAAGGCGTCGAGGCCGGGCAGCGCGGGCCGGGCCGGCGCGTGCAGGGCGCCGACCGCGCCGACGAGGACGCGGGCCGCCACCACGCCCCGGTCGGTCTCGACCCGCCACAGGCAGGCGGCTTCGTCGTAGGTGGCGCCGCGGACGGTGGTGGCGAGGCGCAGGCGGTTCGCGAGCCCGTGCTCGGCGACGAGCGCTTCGAGATAGGCCTGAAGCTCGCCCTGGCGGGGAAACAGCCGCGACCAGTCGGAGCGGGGGGCGAAGGACAGGGAATAGAGATGGGCCGGCACGTCGCTCGCCGCCCCCGGATAGGTGTTGTCCCGCCACGTGCCGCCGATGCGCTCGGCCTTCTCGATGACGACGAAGCGCGGGAACCCGGCCCGATCCGCCCGGATCGCCATGGCGAGGCCGGAAAACCCGGCGCCGACGATGACGAGATCGAGCGGGGCGTCGCTCACGCGGCGACCTCCGGGACCGGAACCGTCCGAAGCGCGCGGCGCAGGAACACGGCCGCCTCCGTCAGCGAAGCCTGGGCCTCCGGCAGGAAGCTTTCGGCGAGTTGCCACGCGTGCGGCACCACCGGGAACTGGGTGAGCGACACGCTCACGCCCGCCGCGCGCGCCTTGTCCGCCAGCCGCAGGGAATCGTCGCGCAGGATCTCGCGGGTGCCGACATGGATCATCAGCGGCGGAAACCCCGACAGATCGGCCTCGATCGGCGAGGCGCGGGGATCGGCCGGGTCGGCGCCGTCGAGATAGGCCGGCACCAGCCGGGTCAGCGCCTCGGGCCGAAACATCGCGTCGCGCCGGGCATTGGTGCGGAAGGACGGGCTGCGGCCGACGAGGTCGGTGGCGGGCGAGAACAGGGCGGCCGCAGCCGGCAGCGGCAGCCCGAGGCGGCGCGCCTCGACCATGGTGGCGAGCGCGAGGTTTCCGCCCGCGGAATCGCCCGCGATGGCCGCGGGCCCCCGCGCCGACAGCGCGCGCCACGCCGCCGCGCAATCCTCGACGCCCGCCGGAAACGGGTCTTCCGGGGCGAGCCGGTAATCGGGGGCGAACACCCGCAAACCCGCCCTGGCGAAGTGCCCGGTGATCGGCCGGTACATCCGGGCCGAGCAGGCGATGAAGCCGCCGCCGTGGAGATAGAGCAGGGCCGGGCACTCCGTGGAGCCGCCCTCCGCTTCCGCCCACTCGCCGGCCACGCCGCCGAGTTCGCCCGGCGTGAAGGCGACGCCGAGGGGCGCGGGAAAGGTCTCGCGGTCGAAGGCCCGGCGGATCGCCGCGATGTCGCGCTCCCGGCCGATGCGCGCCTTCACGGCCACCCGCACGGCGATGTCGTAGAAATGCGCGCGCAGGCTCGCCATGCTCAGCTCTCTCCCACGGCGCGGCGCATCAGCGACCAGTAGCGCACCGGCATCAGGCGCTGGATCAGCAGGGCGCGCCGCGCATCCTTGCCGATCACGAGGCGGGGCGCACGCGCCTCGATGCCGCGCAGGATCGCGGCGGCGACGGTGTGCGGGTCCATCGTCAGCAGCCGCTCGAAGGCGGCGAGCCCGCGGGCCGCTTCCTCCGGGTCGAGCCCGCGGGGGATGCGGGCGTTCTTCGCGATGCGGGTCGCGACCCCGCCCGGATGGACCAGGGTGACGCCGAGGCCGGTGCCGGCAACCTCGTGCGCCAGCGCCTCCGAGAAGCCGCGCACCGCGAACTTGCTCGCCGCATAGGCCGCCTGCCCCGCGGGCGCGACGATGCCGAACACGCTCGACAGGTTGACGATCTGTGCCTGGGGCGCAGCCCGCAGCAGCGGCAGGCAGGCATGGGTGAGGCGCATCACCGCGTGCAGGTTCACGTCCATCAGCCACGCCACGTCGTCGAGGTCGCTCTCCTCGAACCGCCCGGCCAACGCCACGCCCGCGTTGTTGATCAGGAGCTGCAGCCCACCGTGACGGGCCTGCACGGCGGCGGGCAGCGCCGCGATGGCGGCGGCGTCGGTGAGGTCGATCACGTGCTCGCTCACTGCCACGCCCTTGCCGCGGGCGGCGACCGCCACCGCGGCCAGCCCGGCGCCGTCGCGGTCGGCGAGCGCCAGGGCGCAGCCGCGTTCGGCCAGCGCGAGGCTCAGCGCTGCGCCGATGCCGCTCGCCGCCCCGGTGACGAGGGCGGTGCGGCCCGGAAAGACGAAGGGATTCGCCATCACCCCGCCCGCCGGGCCCGTACGGGGCGGATTCTTCGCTCTATCGGAGCGACGTGGAGCGCGCGTTCCCCTCCCCACGGATCTCGGGCTTGCCCGAGATCCGCACCTTGCTTGCCCAGATCGGGCAGGCCCGATCTGGGTGGGGAGGGGTTAGGGGTGGGGGGCGGGCAGAAGGCACCGCCCCGTTCAATTCTGCACCACCCCCACCTCCTCCCTCCTCCCCGCAAGGGGGAGGAGAGGCGCCTCACTCCGCCGACCACGCGCTGCGTCAGCCCGACAGAGCGAGGGGAGAGGGAGACGGACAGGAGAACGGGCAGGACGGCGACTCCGGCGGAGAGAGTGAGGTCGGGCCCAAGCCCCCTTTCGTCAAGCCGACGAAAGGGGGGCCGCGCAGTCATGCCCCGCCCGCGGCGCCGGTTGGAGCCCGGCCGCCGTCCCTCTATTCTCATCCGGCAGGCGCGGCCCTGGCCGGAGGTCGGAGAGATGGAGCGTGACCCCCACCCCGCGATGTCGGAGGAGCAGTTCCTCGCCTGGGCCGAGGGCCGCGACGGGCGCTACGAACTCGTCGAAGGCCGGGTGACGATGCAGGCGGGGGCGACGCGGGATCACGAGCGGGTGGCCAAGCGCATCTTCTCGCTGCTCTACGGACAGGTCGACGAGGCGCGTTTCGACGTCAACAAGGGCGATTTCGGCGTGCGGATCAGGCCTGGGGAGGGCCGGGGCAGCATCCTGTATCCCGACGTGGTGGTGGATGCGCAGAGCGCCGCGGGCAGCGAGCGCGCCACCCTGACGCCGGTCGTCGTCATGGAGGTGCTTTCGGCCAGCACCGATTACGACCATCACGTCGAAAAGTTCGCGCGCTACGCCCGCCGGGAGACGCTGCGCTGCTACGCGGTGTTCGACCAGCAGCAGCCCCGCGCCTATATCTGGATCAAAGGGGAGGGCGGTTGGCCGGACGCGCCCGCCCTGGTCGAGGGGATCGCCGCCGAGATCGTCTTTCCCGTGATCGGGGCGCGGCTGCGCCTCGCCGACATCTATCGCCCGATCCCCGGATAGGCCGCCCGGCCCGCCCACCGCATTCGGACAACCCCCATCGTGCAGGCAGACTCAAGCCGGCGGCGCGGCTCCACGGCGACCGCCTACGCGATCCTGACGCTGACCGCCCTGCTCTGGGCCGGCAACGCGGTGGCCGGCAAGTGGGCGGTGGGCGAGGTGTCGCCGCAGGCGCTCACGACCCTGCGCTGGCTCTTCGCCTTCGGGCTGCTCGCCGTCATCGCCCGGCGTCAGGTGGCGGCGGAGTGGCCCCGGCTCGCGGTGCGCTGGCGCTACGTGCTGCTGATGGGGGCGAGCGGCTACACCGTGTTCGCGAGCCTGTTCTACGCCGCGGGCGCGCGCACCACCGCGCTCAACGTCGCCTTGCTCCAGGGGGCGGTGCCGATCTTCGTGATGCTGCTCAACTTCCTCGTCCGCGGCGCCGGCGTGAAGGGATGGCAGATCGTGGGCGCAGCCGTCACGCTGGCGGGCGTGGCGGTGGCCTCCTCCCACGGCGACCTGAACGCGCTGCTTCATCTCAGCTTCAACCTCGGCGACGGGCTGATGCTGACCGCCTGCCTCGTCTATGCCGGCTACACCGTGGCGCTGCCGTCGCGGCCGAAGGTGTCGGGGCTCGCCTTCTTCACGGGGCTGGCGCTCGCCGCCCTGCTCTCCTCGCTGCCGCCGCTCGCCGCCGAATGGGCGGCCGGGCGGCTGATCTGGCCCTCGCTTCAGGTCGGCTGGCCGCTCGTGGCCTTCGTGGCGCTGGGGCCGTCGCTCCTGGCGCAGCTCTCCTTCATCCGCGGGGTCGAGCTGATCGGGCCGAACCGGGCCGGGCTGTTCGTCAACCTCGTGCCGGTGTTCGGCGCAGGCCTCGCCGTCCTGCTCGCGGGCGAGCCGTTCGACGCCTTCGACGGGCTGGCGCTGGCGCTGGTGCTCGGCGGCATCCTGATCGCCGAGACCGCCGGACGCCGGGCCGCGACGAAATAAACATCAAAAAGCAACCATCGCGGCCAAGCGGACACAGGTTCGGCCCGGCGATGCGCTATGGTGGCGAATCACCGCCTCGGGACTCTTCGCCCCACCCATGTCCCAGCTTCCCGCTCCCCTGTCGCGGGCCGGCGATCCGGCCGTCGCGCCCTCGCGCCTGCCGCCCTGGCTGGGCGAACTGCTGGCCGCGGCGGTGGCCGGGCTCGCGGCGGCCCTGCGCTTCGGGCTCGATCCGGTGCTGCCGCCGGGCTTCCCGTTCCTGACCTTCTTCCCCGCCGTCATCCTGACGACGTTCTTCCTGGGGCTACGGCCGGGCATCGTCTGCGCGGTGCTGTCGGGGCTCGCGGCGTGGTACTTCTTCATCAGCCCGGTCGAGACGTTCGTGCTGAACGGTCCGACCGCGCTGACGATGGCGTTCTACACCTTCATCGTCGCCGTCGACATCGCCCTGATCCACCTGATGCGGGTGGCGGGCGCCCGGCTCGCCGCCGAGCGGGCGGTGACGGCCGACCTCTACGAGCAGCAGCGCACCATGTTCCAGGAACTGCAGCACCGGGTCGCCAACAACATGCAGTTCGTGGCCGCCCTGCTCTCGCTGCAGAAGCGCAAGATCGCCGACGATCCGAAGGCGGCCATGGCCGCCTTCGACGAGGCGCAGGCCCGGCTGGAAACCATCGCCCGCATCCACCGCCGCCTTTACGATCCGAGCCGGATCGACCAGCCGGTCGGGCTCTACCTGCAGGAACTCTGCGCCGACCTGCTGGAGGCCACGGGGGCGCGCAACATCGTCTGCCTCGTGGACGTGCCGCCGCTGCGCCTCGACCTCGCCCGGCTGACCACCCTGTCGCTGCTCGTGGTCGAGATCGTCACCAACGCCCTCAAGCACGCCTTCACCGAGGCCGGGCGCGGCACCATCACGATCCGCCTGGAGCCGCTGGAGGGCACGCTCGCGGCCCTGACCATCGCCGACGACGGCCCCGGCATCCCGACGAGCTTCGACCCGGCGGCGAGCCGCAGCCTCGGCTTCCGCATCGTCCAGGGGCTCGCCGCCCAGCTCGACGGCAAGCTCACCTACGCCAACGAGGGCGGCACGGTGGTGCGGCTGGTGTTCCCGGCGATGCGGGCGGCGTAAGGGCCTGCCGCCTCGGCCCTTTTAATCGGCCGACATCCCACCCACCCCCTCATCCTGAGGTGCTGCGCAGCGGCCTCGAAGGAGGACTCCAGCCAGCGCGCGTTTCGCTGGAGCCCTCCTTCGAGGCCTCCGCTTCGCTTCGGCACCTCAGGATGAGGGGGATGGGTGGGATGAGCGGGCGCCGGGGCGCCGCCTCACGCCAATCCGTCGTCCGGGGCGCGCAGGCGGTAGCCGACGCCGGTCTCGGTCAGGAGCAGGCGCGGGCGCTCGGGATCGGCCTCGAGCTTCTGGCGGAGCTGGCGCATGTAGACGCGCAGGTATTGCGGATCGGACGAGGCCGGGACCTCGCGCATGAGCTGGGCATGGGTCAGCACCTTGCCGGCATGCAGCACGAGGATGCGCAGGAACTCGTATTCGCGGGGCGTGAGCCGCACCTCCGCCCCGTCCACCCGCACGATGCGCCGCACCAGATCGACGCTGAGGCCCGCGACGGTGAAGACCGGGCGCTCGCCCTTGGCGGCGAGCTGGTGGCGGAGCGCCGCGCGCAGGCGGGCCAGCAATTCGCCCATGCCGAAGGGCTTGGTGACGTAGTCGTCGGCCCCGAGATCGAGCGCCTCGACCTTGCCGGACTCGTCGCCGCGGCTCGACAGCACCACCACCGGCAGGTCGGGATGGTCGGCGCGGATCGCCCGCAGCAGGTCGTGCCCGCCCATGTCGGGCAGGCCGAGATCGAGGATGACGAGATCGACCCGCTCGCGCCGGAGCAGCGCCAGCGCGGTGCCGCCATCGGGCGCTTCGAGAAGGGCATACCCTTGCGTCGCGAGGCCGACCCGCAGGAGCCGGCGGATCGGCGGCTCGTCGTCGATCACGAGGACGGTCGGGCTCATGCGGCGCGCTCCCCCGCGGCTGGGATCGGGACCGACACGGTGAAGACGGCGCCCGCGCGGTCGCGCCGGTTCCCCGCCGTGACGGTGCCGCCCATGGCCTCGACGAAGCCGCGGGCGATGGCAAGCCCGAGCCCGGTGCCGGCGCGGACCCGGTCGCCCTTGCGCAGGCGGTGGAACTTGTCGAACACCCGCTCGGTCTCGGCCTCGGGCAGCCCCTCGCCCTCGTCCATGACCGCGAGGATCACCCGCTCTCCCTTGCGCTCGGCCCGGACCGTGACGGTGCTGCCCTCCGGCGCGTACTTGCCGGCGTTGTCGAGGAGATTGACCAGCGCCTGCTCGAACAGGACCGGATCGAGCCGGAGCGGCGGCAGGCCGGGCTCGACCGCGACCGCGATCCTGTGCGCGGCAAGCGCCGGGCCGGTGCGGCGCAAAGCCGTGTCGACGAGGTCGGCCACGTCCTGATCGGACAGGTTGGGGGCCACCGCCCCGGCCTCCAGGCGCGTCATGTCGAGGAGGTTGGCGATGAAGCGGTTGAGCCGCTCCGATTCCTCGATGACGGTGGCCAAAAGTTCGCCCTGCGCCTCCGGGGGCAGGGCGGGGCCGAGGTCGCGCAGGGTGCTCGCCGCGCCGAGCACGGAGGCCAGCGGCGTGCGCAGGTCGTGGCTGATCGAGGTCAGTAGCGCGCGGGCGAGCCGGTCGGTCTCGGCGGCGCGCTCGGCCCGGTCGAGGTCGGCCACCAGCCGCACCCGCTCGATGGCGAGCGCGCCCATGTCGGCCAGCGCGTCGAGGAGGCGGCGGCCCTCCGGCGTCAGGATCGGGCCGGTGCCGTCCGCATCGAGGCCGATGACCCCGAGGGTGCCGCGCCCGGTGCGCATCGGCAGGAACAGGCGCTGGGCGCCCGGCAGGGTGTCGGCGCCGCGCCCGGCCGGGCGGTCGTTGTCGAAGGTCCATTGCGCGGCGGCGAGATCGGCGGGCTCCAGCCGGTCCTCCGGCGGATAGCCCGCCCGCACGGCGAGCGCGCCGTCCTCGGGCAGGAGCACCACCACCCGCACCCGCAGCATCACGGCGACCTGGGCCGAGGTCGCCCACAGCACGTCGTCGAGGGTGGCGCAGGCCGCGAGCTTGCGCGAGAAGCCGTAGAGCCGCTCGGTCGCCGTCGCCCGCGTCCGGCCCATCACGGCGGCCCGGCGCGAGCGCCCGGCGAGGTTCGACACCACCACCGCGACCAGGGTGAACAGCACGAAGGCCGCGATGTTGGCCGGGTCGGCGATGGTCAGCGTGTAGACCGGCGGCAGGAAGAAGAAGTTGTAGGCGAGCGAGGCCGCGACCACGGCGGCGAGCGAGGGCCCGAGCCCGAAGCGAACCGCGACCGCCACCACCGCCGTCAGCAGGATCAGGTCGGCGTTCTCGATGCCGGTCTGGGGCTGGAGCAGCAGGGCGAGGCCGAGGCCCGCCGCGGTCGCGAGCAGCGCCAGCCCGTAGGGTCGCCAGTCCAGCCGCGGCCCGGCCGGGGCGGTGGCGACCGGCCGCGCGCGCGGGGTCTCGCCCGGCAGCGCCTCGCCGGGGACGACGTGGACGCTGATGGCGCCGCTCTTGCGCACGAGGTCGTGCACCACCGAGCCGTGGATCAGCTCGAACACCCAGGCGCGCTCGGCCTTGCCGACGACGATGTGGTTGACGTTTGTCCCGCGGGCATGGGCCAGGATGTCGTCGGCGATGCGCCGCCCGCCGGGCATCGTGACGGCATCGCCCCCGAGCCGGTCGGCGAGCCGGAGCGCCTCGGCCACCCGGTCGCGGGCGGCCTCGCCCAGCGCGGCGGCACGGGGGCCTTCCACGAACAGGGCGGTCCAGGGGGCGTGCAGCCGGTCGGCGAGGCGCTTGGCATAGCGCACGAGGCCGACCGCGCGCGGATCGTCGCTGACGCAGACCAGCACCCGCTCGCCCGCGGCCCAGGGGCCGGGAATCGCGTTGGCCCGCATGTGGCCCAAGAGTTCGTCGTCGACCCGGTCGGCGGTGCGCCGCAGGGCGAGTTCGCGGAGCGCCGTGAGGTTGCCGCGGGAAAAGTAGTGCCGCAGCGCCCGCTCGGCGCCTTCGGGCACGTAGACCTTGCCGTCCTTGAGGCGCTGGATCAGGTCGTCGGGATTGAGATCAACCACCTCGATGTCGTCGGCCCGGTCGAGGATGCCGTCGGGCACGGTCTCGCGCACGCGGATGCGGGTGATGCCGGCCACCACGTCGTTCAGGCTCTCGACGTGCTGGATGTTGAGCGTGGTCAGGACGTCGATGCCGGCATCCAGCAGCTCCTCCACGTCCTGATGGCGCTTGCGGTGGCGCGAGCCCGGCGCGTTGGTGTGGGCGAGTTCGTCCACCAGCGCGAGTTGCGGGCGGCGCGCCAGCAGGGCGTCGAGGTCCATCTCCTCCAGCACGGTGCCGTGATAGGGCACGCGGGCCCGCTTCACGATCTCGAAGCCGTCGAGCAGGGCGGCGGTCTCGGCCCGGCCGTGGGTCTCGGCCACGCCCACGACCACGTCGAGCCCGGCCTTCAGCCGGGCGCGGCCGACGGTGAGCATCTCGTAGGTCTTGCCGACGCCCGGTGCGGCGCCGAGGAAGACCTTGAGCCGTCCGCGCGTGCGCGCCTCCCGGCGCGCGGCGGCGAGCAGCGCGTCGGGGGAGGGGCGTTCGGGCTCGCGGCCGGTCTCCCGCATTTCTTTGTCAGCGTCCGAGTTCGTCCAGGGCGAGGTTCAACGCCAGGACGTTGATGCGGGGTTCGCCGAGGAAGCCGAGCGTCCGGCCCGCGATCTGGGCGGTGACGAGGTCCTGCACGGTCTCCTCGGGGAGGTTGCGGGCCTTCGCGACCCGCGGCACCTGGAACCGGGCGGCCTCGGGCGAGAGGTCGGGATCGAGCCCCGAGCCGCTGGTGGTGACGAGATCGACCGGCACCGGCGCGTTGGGGTTCTCGGCCTTGAGCGCATCGAGATCGGCCTTCACGCGCTCGGCGAGCGCCGCGCTGGTCGGCCCGAGATTCGAGCCGAGCGAGGCGGCGGCGTTGTAGGGCGCCGGCACGGTCCTGGCGGCGTCCGCCGGATCGGCCGCGGTGGTGGCCGAGGGCCGGCCGTGGAAGTAGCGGGCCTCGGCAAAGTTCTGGCCGATCAGGCGCGAGCCGACGACTCGGCCGTCGCGCTCGATCAGGCTGCCCGCGGCCTGGGCCGGGAAGACGGCTTGCGCGAGGCCGGTGACCGCGAGCGGGTAGGCAAGCCCGGTCAGCGCCGTGAAGGCGACGAGCAGGACGAGGGCGGGGCGGAGTTGGTTCAGCATGGCTTTGAGCCTCGGACGTGTCAGGCGAGATGCAGGGCGGTGACGGCGATGTCGATGGCCTTGATGCCGGCGAACGGCACGAGGACGCCGCCGAGGCCGTAGACGAGGAGGTTGCGCCGCAGCAGCGCGGCGGCGCCGACCGGGCGGTAGGCCACGCCGCGCAAAGCCAGCGGGATCAGCGCGACGATGACCAGCGCGTTGAAGACGATGGCCGAGAGGATCGCGCTCTGGGGCGAGGCGAGCCCCATCACGTTCAGCGCCGCGAGCGGCGGATAGAGCGCGGCGAACATCGCCGGCAGGATCGCGAAATACTTCGCCACGTCGTTGGCGATGGAGAAGGTGGTGAGCGCCCCCCGCGTCATCAGCAACTGCTTGCCGATGCGCACGATCTCGATGAGCTTGGTCGGATCGGAATCGAGATCGACCATGTTGCCGGCCTCGCGCGCCGCCACCGTGCCGGTGTTCATGGCCACGCCGACATCGGCCTGGGCGAGCGCGGGCGCGTCGTTGGTGCCGTCGCCGCACATCGCGACGAGCTTGCCGCCGGCCTGCTCGCGCCGGATCAGGGCCAGCTTGTCCTCCGGGGTCGCCTGGGCGAGGAAGTCGTCCACGCCCGCCTCCGCCGCGATGGCGGCCGCCGTCACGGGATTGTCTCCGGTGATCATGACGGTGCGGATGCCCATGCGGCGCAGCTCGGCGAAGCGCTCCCGGATGCCGCCCTTCACGATGTCCTTGAGCGCCACGATTCCGAGCAGGCGCCCGTCGCGGGCGACCGCCAGCGGCGTGCCGCCGGCCCTGGCGATTTCCTCGGCGATGGTGCGGATTTCCGTTGCCCCCTCCGGTTCGTCGGCCGGGCGGAAGGCGAGCGCCGCATTCCCGCCGCGGGGGGAGGGGGCCGAGACGGAGAGTGCGGCGAGCACTGCCTCGACCGCGCCCTTGCGGATCGCGGAGCCGCCGAGATCGACGCCGCTCATGCGGGTCTGCGCGGTGAACGGGACGAAGGTGGCGTTCAAGGCCGCCATGTCGCGCCCGCGTATCCCGTAGGCCTCTTTCGCCAGCACGACGATGGAGCGGCCCTCGGGCGTCTCGTCGGCCAATGAGGCGAGCTGCGCGGCGTCCGCCAGATCGCGCTCCGACACGCCCGAGACCGGGCGGAAGGCGGTGGCCTGGCGGTTGCCCAGCGTGATGGTTCCGGTCTTGTCGAGGAGCAGCGTATCGACGTCGCCCGCGGCCTCCACCGCGCGGCCGGACATCGCCAGCACGTTGAAGCGCACCAGCCGGTCCATGCCGGCGATGCCGATGGCCGAGAGCAGCCCGCCGATCGTCGTCGGGATCAGGGTGACGAACAGTGCCGCCAGCACGATCACCGGAATCGTGCCGCCGGCGTAGTGCGCGAAGCTCGGGATCGAGGCCACCGCGAACACGAAGACCAGGGTGAGCCCGGCGAGCAGGATGTCGAGGGCGATCTCGTTGGGGGTCTTGCGGCGCGAGGCGCCCTCGACCAGCGCGATCATGCGATCGACGAAGGTGGAGCCCTCCGCCGCCGTGATCCGCACGAGGATCGCGTCCGACAGCACCCGCGTGCCGCCGGTCACCGCCGAGCGATCACCGCCGGATTCGCGAATGACGGGGGCGGATTCGCCGGTGATGGCGGCCTCGTCGACCGAGGCCACGCCCTCGATCACCTCGCCGTCGGAGGGGATGAGTTCGCCGGCCTCCACACGCACCACGTCGCCGACCTTGAGGCTCGCGCCCGGCACGGTCTCGACGGCGCGGCTGACGCCCGGATCGGTCAGGCCAAAGTTGGTCAGGCGTTTTGCCGTCATCTCGGTGCGGGTGCGGCGCAGACTGTCGGCCTGGGCCTTGCCGCGGCCCTCCGCCAAGGCTTCGGCCGCGTTGGCGAAGATCAGGGTGAACCACAGCCACAGCACGATCTGGCCGGAGAACAGGAGGTCGGGCCCGCCCGCCATGAGGTCGCGGGCGAACAGGATCGTGGTCAGCACCGCGACCACCTCGACGGCGAACAGGACCGGGTTGCGGACCATGGAGCGGGGATCGAGCTTGACGAGCGCACCGAGCAGCGCCCGGCCCGCGAGCGCGGCCCCGAACGGGGAGTTCTTCTGAGAGGACATGGGAGGGGTCCGTGAGGGGAGGGGGCGTCAGGCCGCCGCCGCGAAGGCCGCGGCGAGGGCGAGGCCGCCGAGCAGGACGACGCCGAGGAGCGCCAGCACGAGGTCGGAGGTGCGGGCGGGCGTGATCCGCCCGCCATGGGCGCGGTGCCGGGGGAGGCGTCGGCGCACGGGGAGGGGGCGCGGCATCCTCACCCCCCTGCCCCGAAGGTCTGGCCCGCCGCCCCGGCGAAATGCTCGGCCACGGGGCCGAGGGCGAGCGAGGGGAAGAAGGTCAGCCCGCCGACGATCAGGATGACGCCGACCAGAAGGCCGACGAACAGCCCGCTATCGGTCGGGAAGGTGCCGGCCGAGGCCGGGACCGTCTTCTTGGCCGCCAAGGCGCCGGCCAGCGCCAGGGCCGGGACGATGACGAGGAAGCGGCCGGCCAGCATGCCGAAACCCAAAGCCACGTTGTAGAACGGGGTGTTGCCCGAGAGCCCGCCGAAGGCCGAGCCGTTGTTGGCCGCCGCCGAGGTGAAGGCGTAGAGGATCTCGGAAAAACCGTGCGGGCCGGCATTGGCGGGCCCCGCGAGGCCGGCGGGGATGACGGTGGCGAGCGCGGTGGGCCCGAGCATGGCGGCGGGCAGGCACAGGACGGCGAGCATCGCCATCTTGACCTCGCGGGCCTCGATCTTCTTGCCGAGATATTCCGGCGTGCGCCCGACCATCAGGCCGGCCACGAACACCGCCACCACGACGAAGACCAGCATGCCGTAGAGGCCCGCGCCGACGCCGCCGACGATGATCTCGCCGAGCTGCATGTTGATGAGCGGGATCAGGCCGCCGAGCGCCGTGAACGAGTCGTGCATGGCGTTGACCGCGCCGCAGGAGGCGGCCGTCGTCACCACCGCGAACAGGGCGGAAACCGAGATGCCGAAGCGGACCTCCTTGCCCTCCATATTGCCGCCGGTCAGGCCGAGCGCGTTCAGCACCGGGCTGCCGGCCGCTTCCGCGGCGTAAGTCACGGCGACACCGGCGAGGAACAGCACGCCCATGGCGGCCAGGATCGCCCAGCCCTGGCGCTCGTCGCCGACCATGCGGCCGAACACGTTGGTGAGCGCCGCACCCACCGCGAAGATCGTCACCATCTGGACGAGGTTGGCGAGCGCCGTTGGGTTCTCGAACGGATGGGCGGCGTTGGCGTTGAAGAAGCCGCCGCCGTTGGTGCCGAGCATCTTGATGGCGACCTGGCTCGCCACCGGCCCGACCGCGAGGGTCTGGCGCGCGCCCTCCAGCGTCGTCGCATCGACCGTGGCTTCGAGCGTCTGCGGCATGCCCTGCCAGACGTAGAACAGGGCCAGACCGAGCGAGAGCGGCAGGAGGACGTAGAGGGTGGCGCGGGTCAGATCGACGAAGAACGAGCCGACCGTGCCGGTCGAGGCGCGGGCGAAGCCCCGGATCAAAGCGAGGGCGAGGGCGATGCCGGTGGCGGCCGAGAGGAAGTTCTGGGTCGTCAGCCCGAGCATCTGCGAGAGGTGCGACAGCGTGGTCTCGCCGCCGTAGTTCTGCCAGTTGGTGTTGGTGACGAAGCTGACCGCGGTGTTGAAGGCCAGCTCCGGCGTCACCGCCGCCTGCCCGGCCGGGTTCAGCGGCAGAACCGCCTGCAGCCGCAGCAGGCCGTAGAGCAGCACGAAGCCGAGCGCGTTGAACACCAAGAGCGCCAGCCCGTAGCCGAGCCAGCCCTGTTCCTGGCGCGCGTCGATGCCGGCGAGCCAGTAGAGCCCGCGCTCGACCGGAGCGAGCACGGGCGAGAGGAGGGTGGGGGCCCCGGTGAAGACGCGGGTCATGTAGAGCCCGAGCGGTTTCACCAGCGCCAGCACGATCGCGCCAAACAGCGCGACCTGAATCCAGCCGTCGAGAGTCATGGGAAACGATCCGTCGCGCCGCTCAGAACCGCTCGGGGCGGACGAGGGCGACCGTGAGGTAGACGAGGAGCCCGGCCGTCACGAAGGCGCCGAGGGCGAGGTCGAGGGTCATGGAAAAAACCCTCTAAAGACGCGCGCAGAGCGCGGTGTAGCCCGCGGCGAGCCCGAAGAAGGCGAGGCCGGCAGCGATCAGGACGAGGTCGAGCATGGCGGTTCGGTCCGTTCGGCGAGAGGCGCCGAGGCCCGGATCAGGCCGCCAAACCGCGTGAGGGTTCGAGGGGGAAAGGCGGCCCCCCGCATAAGGATCGCATCAGGATCGGCCGGGGAGGGGTGTTTTTGGAGCGCCGAGGCGTTCCCCTCCCCACGGATCTCGGGCTTGCCCGAGATCCGCACCTTGCTTGCCCAGATCGGGCAAGCCCGATCTGGGTGGGGAGGGGTCAGGGGTGGGGGTCGGGCAGACGGCACCACTCACGCTCGATCCTGCACCACCCCCACCTCCTACCTCCTCCCCGCAAGGGGGAGGAGACGTACGCGATCCTGATCGCGGGGCGTGCGCGAGAAGGGCTGGATGAGGCCCGCAACGGGGAGCCCAGCCCGCACTAGAGCCGTTCGCATAAGATATATTATGGAACTACAGGCCGTCTTCAGGCCGTCCGGACCCTCTCATGGTTAATTCCGTTAACCATAACCCCATCGCATTTTATCGAATTCCGCCAGGGAATCGGATCGGTTCGGCCCGATGATGCCCGCACGGATCGCCCGTCGATCCGGCACGAAATTGCATCCCGCCCCCTCTGGCGGCAAAATCGTGCATAACGTATCCAATTCGGGCTCTGGTGGCGGCGCGACCCTCGCAATCGTCACATTTCCCGGGCAACACGGCCGAATCGATGAACCCGCTCAAGCGTTTCGCCATGTCGTTCCGCCTGCTCCCCGGACTGCTGTCGATCGCCGTGCTGGCGGCCGGCCCGGTGCGCGCCCAGCCCGACGCGCCGCCGGTCACCGGCGCGGTCGTGCAGGAACGCCCAGTCGAACGGGTGCCGGCCAAGCTCGCCCGGCTCGCTTCGCTGCTGGGGCATGACGGCGACGTGCGGATCGTGGCGTTCGGCTCGTCCTCGACGGAAGGGGCGGGCGCGTCCTCGCCGGCCATGGCCTACCCTGCCCTGCTGGAGCGCGACCTCGAGGAGCGGCTGCAGATCGGCGCGTCGAGCCGGCGCTCCATCACCGTGATCAACCGCGGCAAGGGCGGCGACACCTCCGAGGAGATGGCGGCACGCCTGGAGCGCGACGTGCTGGCCGAGCGGCCCGACCTCGTGGTCTGGCAGACCGGCAGCAACGACCCCTTGCGCGGCGTGCCGGTGGAGCGCTTCGTCGAACTGACCCGCGAGGGGCTCCGGGCGATCCGCGCCACCGGGGCCGACGTGGTGCTGATGGACCAGCAATGGTGCCGCAAGCTCTCCGGCGTCGACGGCGCCGAGCGCTACGGCGAGGCCCTCCACGCGCTCGCCGCCGAACTCGGCGTGCCGGTGATCCGCCGCCGCGCCCTGATGCAGTCCTGGGTCACCCACGGCCTGATGACGCCCGCGCAGATGATCGGCCCCGACGGCCTGCACATGACGGATGCCGGCTACCGCCAGCTCGCCAAGGCGGCCGCCGCCCAGATCCTCGTCGGCGCCGGCCTGATCCAGCCCTCGCTCGCCCGGAACTGAGCGGGAGGAGGGGTCTCTTTCCAAGGGGCCACCGAAGCCCCCTCCCCGCCCATCATGCCCCACACCGAACTGACCGAGGCGGCGCTGGCCGCCTTCCTCGACGCGTTCTACGCAAAGGTCCGGCGCGACCCGCTGATCGGGCCGGTGTTCGCGGGAAAAATCCCGGACGCGGACTGGCCGCACCACATGGCGCGGGTGACCGATTTCTGGTCCTCGGTGCTGCTCAGGACCGGCCGCTACAAGGGCAACCCGTTCGGCCGCCATATGGGTATCGCGGGTCTCGCCCCGGACCATTTCGCCCGCTGGCTCGGCCTGTTCGAGGCGACGGCGGCGGAGTTCTTTTCGCCGGAACTGGCTGAGGAAATCGTCGGGCGGGCGCACCGGATCGGCGACAGTCTCAAGGCGGGGCTGTTCTTTCGGCCCGATCTCGCGGGCGTGCGGGCGTGAGGTGAGACGCCGACGCGCCGGCCCGTCCCACCCCTGCCCTCATCCTGAGGTGCCGCAGCGAAGCGGAGGCCTCGAAGGAGGGCTCCAGAAGTCTCCGCGATCCCTGGAGCCCTCCTTCGAGGCCGCTGACGCGGCACCTCAGGATGAGGGGGTGGGGTGGGAGAAACCAGGCAGGCCGGTGCTCTCAGAGATCCACCGACACGCTCAACCCGTCATGCGCCGGCACCACCCCCGGCGGCAGCTTCTTCGCCAGCGTCGCGTAGTCGAGGTCGGTGTGGAGGTTGGTCAGGATCGCGCGGCGCGGCGCGACGTCCTCGATCAAGGCGAGCGCGTCCGAGACCGAATAGTGCGACGGGTGAGGGGTCTCGCGCAGTGCATCGATAATGAGCAGATCGAGGCCGCGCAGCATCGCCTTGGCGGGCTCCGGCATCAGGCTCACGTCGGGGGCGTAGGCCGCGGGGCCGAAGCAGAAGCCGTGGGCGGCCTCGTTGCCGTGCTCCATCCAGAAGGCCACCGCCTCGATCGGGCCGCCCGCGCCGTCGATCCGCACCGGCTCGCCCGCGCGCAGCTCGTGCAGATCGAGGATCGGCGGGTAGGCGCTGCCCGGCGGGGTCTCGAAGGCGTAGCCGAACCGGGCCGTCAGCAGGGTCCGGGTGAGGGGGTCGGCGTGGACCGGGATGCGGCGGCGCATCTGGATCACCAGCGGGCGCACGTCGTCGATGCCGTGGGTGTGGTCGGCATGCGCGTGGGTGTAGAGCAGGGCGTCGAGGCTGGTGACACCCGCGTCGATCAGCTGCTCGCGCAGGTCCGGCGAGGTGTCGATCAGCACCGTGGTCGGCGCCCCCTCCCCTGCTTCGCGCCGCTCGACCAGCAGCGAGCAGCGGCGGCGGCGGTTGCGCGGGTCGGTGGGATCGCAGGCGCCCCAGCCGGAGCCGACCCGCGGCACGCCGCCGGACGAGCCGCAGCCGAGGATGCGCAGTGTCAGGCTGGCCATGCGCCCTCCCGGCCCGCCATCGCGTGGCCCGGCGTCATGCAGCGACTCCATCGAGCGCCGCAGCTTTTGAGAACAGCCGGTAGAAGTTGCCCGTGGTGAGCTTGGCAAACTCCTCGAACGGCAGGTCGAGGGTACGCGCCAGCACGCGGGCGGTGTCGGCGGTGTAGGCGGGCTCGCAGCGCTTGCCCCGATGCGGCTCCGGCGCCAGGAACGGCGCGTCGGTCTCCACCAGGATTTTTTCGCGCGGGATGGAGCGAGCAATATCGCGGAGAGCGTCCGAGCGGCGGAAGGTGACGATGCCGGAGAACGACACGTAGAGCCCCAGCTCCACCCCGACCTGAGCCAGCCGCGCGCCCGACGAGAAGCAGTGCAGCACCGCCCGGAACGGCGCGCGGACCATCTCGTCGATCAACACCGCCTCCATATGGGCGTCGGCGTCGCGGGAATGGATCACCAGCGGCAGATCCGAGAGGCGGGCGGCCTCGATATGGGCGCGCAGCACCCGCTCCTGCACGGCCTCGGGCGCGGCGTCCTCGTAATGGTAGTCGAGCCCGGCCTCGCCGATGCCGACGCAGCGCGGAGCGTCGGCCAGGGCCGCGATTCTGTCCGCCGGCACGTCCGGCTCCTCGGCGGCCCCGTGCGGATGGGTGCCGATGGTGTACCAGACGGCGGGGTTGGCCTCACTGATCGCCCGGTAGGTGTCGGCCTTGGCGACCCGCGTCGAGATGGTGACGAGCCGCGTTACCCCCGCCGCCGCCGCGCGGGCGACGACGCCGGGAACATCCTCGGCGAAGTCGGGGAAATCAAGATGGCAGTGGCTGTCGACCAGCATGGATTCTTTTGATCGGGGTAGGGGGCAGGAAGGTCGAGGCCGTCAGGCCGCGGCCTCCGGCTTCTCGAAACGCGGGAAGATCGGGGTCGGTGCCGGCAGCGCCGTGCCCGGTACCAAGCGGTGGGCCTCGTCGGCGAAGGCGAAGGTCCGCGTATCCGCCGGCACGGCGAGCAGGTCGAGGAGCGCGGCGCCCGCACTCGGCACGAAGGGCTGCACCATCAGGCCGACCCGGCGCAGGGTCTCGACCGTGACGTAGAGCACGGTCGCCATCCGGGCGGGGTCGGATTTTCGCAACTTCCACGGCTCCTCGCCCGCGAAGTAGCGGTTGGCGTCGGCCACCACGGTCCAGATCTCGGACAGGATGGTGTGGAGCGCCAGATCGCGCATCAGCCCCCTCGCCTTCCCGGGCAGCGCGGCGGCGGCGGCGAGCAGCCGCGTGTCCGCGTCCGAGAAGGCGCCCGGCTCCGGCACGGCCCCGTCCAGATTCTTGGCGATCATCGAGAGCGAGCGCTGGGCGAGGTTGCCCAGATCGTTGGCGAGGTCCGCGTTGATGCGGTTGATGATCGCCTCATGGCTGTAATTGCCGTCGCCGCCGAACGGCACCTCGCGCAGCACGAAATAGCGCAGGGCATCGACGCCGTAGGTCTCGGCCAGATCCATCGGATCGACGACGTTGCCGAGCGACTTCGACATCTTCTCGCCGCGCGACAGCAGGAAGCCGTGGCCGAACACGCGCTCCGGCACCGGCAGCCCCGCCGACATCAGGAAGGCCGGCCAGTAGACGGCGTGGAAGCGGACGATGTCCTTGCCGATCACGTGCACGTCCGCGGGCCAGAAGCGGAACCGCGGGTCGGTCTCGTCGGGGAAGCCGCAGACGGTGAGGTAGTTCGTCAGGGCATCGACCCAGACATACATGACGTGGGCGGGATGCCCCGGCACCGGCACGCCCCAGTCGAAGGTGGTGCGGCTGATCGAGAGGTCCTTGAGGCCCGAGCGCACGAAGCTCGCGACCTCGTTGAGCCGCGTCTCGGGGCTGAGGAAATCCGGCCGCTCGGCATAGAGCGCGAGCAGCTTGTCTTGATACTTCGACAGGCGGAAGAGGAAATTCTCCTCCTCCATCCATTCCACCGGCGTGTCGGTCTTGATCGAGCGGCGGTTGCCGTCGGGGCCGACGACCGTCTCGGCCTCGTCGTAATAGGCCTCGTCGCGCACCGAGTACCAGCCGGCGTACTTCGCCAGATAGATGTCGCCGTTCGCTTCCATCCGCCGCCACAGC
The DNA here is from genome assembly GCF_038442325.1 of Methylorubrum subtropicum. NCBI lineage: Bacteria > Pseudomonadati > Pseudomonadota > Alphaproteobacteria > Hyphomicrobiales > Methylobacteriaceae > Methylorubrum > Methylorubrum subtropicum. The sequence goes on from NZ_JBBXMW010000008.1 coordinate 142,851, forward strand.
TCCTGGGCCGCGGCGTAATGGTCGGCCTCGGTGGTGCGGATGAAGCGGTCGTAGGCGCAGTTGAGGCGGTCGGCCATCGCCTTGAAGCGCCCGGCCATGTCGTCGACGAAGGCGCGCGGGCTGATCCCGGCTCTCGCCGCGGTCTGCTGGATCTTGAGGCCGTGCTCGTCGGTGCCGGTGGAGAACAGCACGGCGCGCCCGTCGAGGCGCTGGAACCGCGCGATCGCGTCGGTGGCGATCACCTCGTAGGCGTGGCCGATATGCGGCGCGCCGTTGGGGTAGGAGATCGCCGTGGTGATGAGGAAGGGTTTTTCCGGCGTCTCGCTCACGTGTCGATGGTCCCGGTCGGTTCGAGCATGGGCTTGAAAGGCCTTGTGGCGCGCATCGTTGCGCGGCGCAACCGAGCCCGGCCGCGGGCCCGGGTGTCGCGGAAATTCCGAGCCTCGATCCCGGCCTCGGGCGGGAAAGGCCCGGTCCGCACGATTGCGGCCATGTTTCCCGGTATGGCTGCGCACGAACCCGCCGGTCCGCCGGGATGCACGCCATGATCCGCACGCCATGATCGCCCGCCTCGTCCGAGGGTTGCCCAGACCGCTGCGCGCGGCCCCGCTCGCGCTGCCGGCCGGGCTCGTGCCCGGCCTCGCGCCCGCCGCCGCGCCGGCGCGCGCCGCGGCGGGCCTGTCCAACATCCAGGCCCTGCGCGGGCTCGCCGCGCTGAGCGTGCTCGTCCACCACGCGGCGTTCTACGCGCAGTTCCTGCGCGGCGCCGAGCGGCCGTTCCCCGGCCTCGACGCCGCGTTAGGGCTGTGGGGCGTGGCGGTGTTCTTCGCGATCTCCGGCTTCCTGATGGCCGGGCTCGTCGTGCGCGACCGGCCGCTCGCCTTCCTGGCCCACCGGATCGTGCGGATCTTTCCGACCTATCTCGCGGTGGTGGCCCTGTTCGCCGGGCTGTTCGCCGCCCTCGGCCTGACCTTCGGCGGGCTCAAGCCGCTCGCCCTGTCGCTCGCCCCGGCCGGGCCGCGCAGCTACCCGCTCAACGTCGAGTGGACGCTGGTCTTCGAGACGAGCTTCTATGTCGGCCTGTTCGTCGTGGCCGTGGCCGGGCTCGCCCACCGGATCGTGCCGCTGGCGCTCGGCTGGCTCGGGCTCATCGCGGCGGCGACCCTGCTGCTGCCGCGGGGCGCGATCGACCTCACCGCGCCGCCGCTCTACGCGCTGGCTCTGTCGGGCGCCTGCATCCCCTTCGCGGGCGGCCTGCTCCTGCCCCGCCTGATCGCGAGCGGCCGGCTGACCCCTTCGCTGGGCCTGCTGGCGCTGCCGCTCGGGGCGGCCTGCCTGCTGGTCGAGACCGAGGCGGCGCGCTGGCTCGGCGGTGCCGCGGCGGTGCTGCTCGTCGGCGCCGCCGCCGCGGGCCGGCAGATGCAGGCCAGAAACCCCCTGTCGCGGGCGGCGCTCGCGCTCGGGGATTGGAGCTACGTGCTCTATCTCGTCCACGTGCCGGTGCTGTGGCTCGCCGCCGCGCTGCTGCCCGGCTCCGGCCTCGCCTACGGGCTGGCGGGCATCGCCGCCTCGCTCGGGGTCGCGGCCCTGCTCGGCCCCCTCGACGTCGCGCTCTACCGGCGCCTGCGCCGCCGCATCGACGCGACCGCGCCGCGCGCCCTGCGCCGGGGCCTGAGCCTCTACCTCGCGGTCTTCCTCGGTTGCGCCGCCTGGGGCAGCGTCGAGACCGCCCGGAACGACCGGCAGGAGAGCCGGGCGCGTGCCGCGCTGGCCGCCCTGCCGCCGGAGAGCTGGGCGAGCCGGACGCTCGCCGAATCCGCGCTGTCCGGCCGCGGCCTCGCCCTGCCGGCCTCCCTGCGCGGGGAACTGGAGGCGATCGAGACGCTCTCGCCGACCGACATCGTGGTGAGCGCCTTCGCCTTCGATCCCGAGCGACCGAAGCTCGAGACGATGCTCGCCGTGTTCTGCGACGGGCGGCTCGTCGGGCTCGACCGTCCGCGGCGCTACCGCAAGGACCTCGCCGCCCGGCCCGGCCTCGACGGCATCGCCCGGCGCCGGACCGGCTACCGGATGCGCCTGCCGCTCGCGGCCTGCCCGGCGGGCGCCGTCCCGCTCGGCGTGGCGATCGACGCGGACGGGCGCATGGCGGTGCTGCCCGGCACGGCGGGCCGTTGAGGCAACGGGCCGTGGGGCCTCAGCGCCCCGCCGCGGCCAGCGTCTCGAACGCCGCCAGCACCAGCGGGCGGCGGTCGAGGTTGTAGATCGCGGCCTCGCGGGCGGCGGACGCGATGCGCTCGGCGGCCTCGACGAGCGCCAGGAGCCGGGCCGGGCCCTCGCCCTGGCGGCGGTCGATCTCGGCGGCGACGTGGCGCTGGATCGCGTCGAGGACGGCGGTCAGCAGGGGCTCGGCGTCGCGGCCCGCCAGACTCTCGCCGAGCTTGAGCACGCGCCGCCAGTCCGGATCAGGCAGGCCGGCGAGCAGGCTCGACACCTCCGCCTCGATGGCTTGCGTCGCCGGATCGAGCAGGGCGACGGCGCGGGCCACCGAGCCCTCGCAGAGCGCGGCGGCGCGGGCGAGCGCCGCCGGCTCGGGCCGGGGGAAGGGGGCCTGGAAGCCCTCGATGACGCTGCGCACCTGCTCGTCCGCGAGCGGACGCAGGGTGAGCGCGCGGCAGCGGGAGCGGATCGTCGGCAGCAGCCGCCCCGGCGCGTGGGACACGATCAGGAAGATGGCGCGCGGCGGCGGCTCCTCGATCATCTTGAGGAGCGCGTTGGCGCTGTTGGCGTTCAGATCCTCGGCGCTGTCGACGATGCAGACGCGCCAGCCCCCCTCCCCGCCCGCGGTGGTGGCGAACAGCGCCAGCGCCTCGCGGGCGGCATCGACCGAGATGCGGGTCGGCAGGGTCTTGGCGCCCGGCGCCTGGACCCGGCGCAGCGCGACGAGGTTCGGATGCGACAGGGCCGCGACCTGACGCGCCGCCGGGTGCCCCTCGGGCAGGTCGAGCGTGTCGGACGCGGGCAGCGTGCGGGGATCGGCGACCAGCCGGCGGGCGACCCGGTAGGCGAGCGTCGCCTTGCCGATGCCGACGGGGCCGCCGATCAGCCACGCGTGATGGAGGCGGCCCGCCGCCAGCGCCTCGGCGAAGGCGCCTTGCGCCGCCGCGTGGCCGACGAGGCGGGTCTGCTCGCGGGGGCGCGGCACGTGGGCGAGGTCGCCGGCCTCGGCCTCCGAGACCGCGGGCGCCTCCTTGCGGGCGCGGCCTCCCTCAGGCGGCATGGTCGCGGTCCCCCGTCTCGCCCGGCAACAGGTCGGGGCGATGCGAGGCCACGGCCGCGCGGATCGCCGCCTCCACGGCCTCGGGGCCGGGGGAGGCGTCGATCACCCGGCAGCGCGCCGGCTCGGCCGCGGCGATGGCGAGGAAGGCCGAGCGCAGGCGCTCATGGAAACTCAACGCCTCCGCCTCGAACCGGTCCGCTCCCTCCCCGCCCCTGCGCCGGGCGCGGGCGAGGCCGGCCTCCGCGGGCAGATCGAGGATCAGGGTGAGGTCGGGGCGCAGGCCTTGAAGCGTCACCCGCTCCAGGCTGACGATCAGCGCCGGATCGAGCCCGCCCGCGGCGCCCTGGTAGGCGCGGGTGGAATCGGCGAAGCGGTCGCACAGCACGATCGCGCCCCGCGCCAAAGCCGGGCGGATCAGAGCATCGACGTGGTCGATGCGGGCGGCGGCGAACATCAGCGCTTCGGCGAACGGCCCGAAGGGTTTCGCCACGCCCCGCAGCAACGCCGCGCGATAGCCCTCGGCGCGCGGCGTGCCGCCGGGCTCGCGGGTGGTGACGACCTCGCGCCCGCTTGCCGTCCGCAGGGCGGCGGCGAGGCGCGCGATCTGGGTGGACTTGCCCGCCCCCTCCCCGCCCTCGAAGGTGATGAAGACGCCCCGCGGCGCATCGCTCGACATGGACAGCGGGCTAGCACAGGGTGGGCCGGCGGGACAGCGGAGGCGAGGGGGGCGCGCAACGCGAACCCTCTCCACCGTCATTCCGGGGCGCCGAAGGCGAACCCGGAATCCACGACTGGCCGCGACGGAGCAGCTTAAACCCGGCATCCCGCATCACGGGTGGATTCCGGGTTCCGCTCCGCGGCCCCGGAATGACGGCGGCGAGTTTGGAAATTCAGACGGCCGACCCCGTCGTCAGCCAAACCCGCATCGTCTCGAAGGTCGCGACGCCCGCCGCGAACGCCGCCTGCTCCTGGCCTGCGCCCAAACCGTCCAACCGCTCGCGAAACGCCCGCCACAGCGGCCCGGCCTCGCGACCGCGGCCGGCGTAGTAGGCGAGCGGCGTGCCCGCCCCGTGCAGGCCGCCGACATGGCGGCCGATGACGAGGCCGCCCAGCGTCGAGCCCTCCAGCACGTAGAGCGCGCCCATGGCCGCCCCCTCCCCCGCGAGCCGCGGGGCGAGCGGGGCCGGCAGGGCGGCGCGGGCGGCGTCGTCGAGGCCGAGGGCGGCAAGGTCGGCGTCGAGCGCGGCGAGACGGCGGCGCGGGGCGAAGAAGGCCTCGTCGGCGAGCGCCACGGCGATGGCGGGCTCGTAGGCGGCGTGGAAGCCGCGCAGCCGGGCCAGCAGGGCGCGGTAGCCGGGGAGCGTCGCCACCCGCTCCTGCCAGTCAAGGTCGCGTTCCAGCGCCTCGTGCGCCTCGGCCGTTGCGACGCGCAGGCGGGCGTGCAGGGTGTCGGGCTGGGTCAAGGAAACCCCGGCTCAAGCGTGGACGGTGAAGCAGGCGCCGCCCGCGTTCTCGGCCTCGAGCCGGGCGCCGATCTGCTCCAGCATGGCCCGCACCAGCTTCATCCCCAGCCCGGTGCCCTGGGCCCGGCCGCTCTCCCAGTCGGCGGGCATGCCGTCGCCGTCGTCGCAGACGGTGAGGCGCACGGCGCCCTCGCCGCGGGCCTCGTCGTCCTTCCGGCCCTTCACCGTCACGGTGATGTGCGCGCCCCTGTCGGGCCGGCCCGCATACTTGAACGCGTTGGTGACGAGTTCGGTGGTGATGAGCGAGAGCGCCACCGCGTGGCGATAGGGCACCATCAGCCCGGTCTCGGCGGTCATCGCGACGCTGTGCGCGTCGCCGGCCATGCCGGCGAGGTCGTCGCAGAGCGCCTGGATGGTCTGGCCGAGATCGACCTCCTCCAGGCTGTCGCCCTGGTACAGGCTGTCGTGGACGCGGGCCACGCTCATCACCCGCGCCGAGGTCTCGGAAAAGGCCTGCCGCGCGGCCGGATCGGCGATCTGGCGGCGCTGCATGTGCAGGAAGGCGGTGACGATCTGGAGCGAGTTCTTGACCCGGTGGTCGATCTCGCGGGTCAGCAGATCCTTCTGCTCCAGCAGGCGCTCCTTTTCGGCGAGCAGGCCGGTGAGTTCGGCGATCTTGCGGCGCTGGCGGAGCACCACGCCGTCGACGGCCTCGGCGAGCTGCTCGGCGAGATCGACGTTCCATGGCGCCCACGGGGCGGAATGGCCGCGCCGCTCCTCGACCCAGCGCTCGAACGAGCGCCGCGGCAGCACCGCTACCGGCCCGCTGCCGGGCAGGACGGGCTTGCGCGGGTCGCCGCCCCAGGTGACGACGCTCGGCATCTCCGGCTTGAACCACAGCAGCAGGTGACGCCGCTCGGCCCCGACGAAGACCGCGAGCAGGCCGCTCGCGGTCTCGGTATAGGCGGAGGCCGCCGCGTGGTGCAGCACCAGCGTGTCGGTGACGAAGCTGCGCGCCCCCGCGGGCAATTCGGCGCGCAGCCAACGGGCGAGCGCGCCGATTCCCGCCTCGCCCGGCGTCGCGCCCGCCTGCCAGACGGTGTCGTCGGAGACGATGGCCGCGCCGGTGGCGCCGAACAGGTCGATCAGGGCGGGATCGCCCTGCATCAGGGTGTGGGTGAAGTCCTCGGTGCGGGTCAGCCGCCGCACCAGCCGGCCCTGGATGTCGAGATGGTGCTGGCGCTCGCTCCACAGCGCCTTGCCCTCGATCTCCTGCACCCGCATGGCGAAGGCGTCGGTGAGCACGGTCGCCGCCGCGCGGGTCTCGGGCGCGACGTAGTGCGGGCGGCGGTGATGGCCGATCATCAGGCCCCAGAGCCGGTTCTCGACCATGATCGAGATCGACATCGAGCCGTCGACGCCGAGATTGCGCTGATATTCCAGATGGATCGGCGAGAGCGTGCGGTTCTGGGCGAAGGTGAGGTCGATCGGCGCGTTGCCCGCCGCGCGATCCGCCACCAGCGGCACCGGCACGCAGTCGCGGTCGATCACGAAGCGGCTCTTGGCCTTGGTGTAGAGCGCGCGCGCCTGGGCCGGGATGTCGGAGGCCGGAAAGCGCAGGCCGATCAGCGGGCGCTGCCAGTCCGGCACCATGTCCTCGGCGATGGCCTCGCCGTTCCAGTCGGAATCGAAGCGGTAGACCAGCACGGATTCGAAGCCGGTGACGGCGCGGATCTCGAGCGCGGCGATCTGCGCCGCCTCGGTCAGGCTTTCGGCGGCGCGCAGGCGCGCCATGGCGAGTTCGGTGTCGAGCGGGCTGGCCGACGCGAAATCCTCGGCCCGCTCGGGCGCGAGTTCGAGTTCGACGATGACCCGGCCGAGATGGACATGGGCGACGAGGTGGAAGTTTTCGCCACGCGGTGGGAGCGTGATGGTTCTACGCAGCCCGCGTCCGTCGGTGAGGCTGTGGGCGGCGATCCCGTCGCGGATGGCCGAGACGATATGCGCCGGCAGCACCGCGTCCAGGCGCTGCCCGGTCGGCGGGAACAGATCGGGCGGCAGCACGTCGCCCGCGTTGGCGCTGAAGGCCAGGATCGCGAAGGTGGCCGCATCGGCGGCCAGCATCACGGCGTTGGGCTGGATCGAGCCGGGAACGTGGATCGGCTCGCGCTCGCACAGGCCGGGATCGACCGGTTCGGCCCGGCTGCGGCGGGAAATTGCGGCCAGCACCGCCTCGCGCGAGGGGCCGGCGGCGATCTGCGCGAGCGGGTTGATCACGAGCCACGTGCGTCCGTCCGCGCCGGGCCGCAGATCGATGCGCGCGCGCAGCGGTGCGGGCAGGCGGCCGAACACGAACTCGAAGCTCTGGGGCCCCAGGCTGCCGCGCCGGGTCGCGAGGAAGCGGCCGTAGAAGCCCGGCACGCGGGCGCTCGGCACGAGTTCGCGGAAGTAGTTGCGCCCGATCATCCCTTCGGGCGCGAAGCCGCAGAGCATCGCCGCCGCCCGGTTGCAAGCGAGCACGGTACCGGTCGCGTCGAGGGCGAGGAGCCCCGCCTCGACCGCATCCCGCTCGGCCGCCGTCAGGGCGTCGAGATCGACGGGCGGGTCGATCGGGGCATGGTCCGCCCCGCTGGCGTGCATCTGGGACGGATCGACCATTATGCCGTCCGGTATGCCCGCGGCGCGCCCGTTGCGCAATGCTCCGGCGGGCAGGATTCGGCGTTCGAGAACGGCCAAGCTGTTGTGCGCTCGGCGTTTTGTCGGGAACCACACAGAACGCGCATGCCGGACCGACCCGCCTCCCGCGGCTCCCGCTCCCCGCCGGCCGAACAGGGTCGGACGGGGTGGGCTTCGGAACCTTAACGGTTGGGAGGGGTGGATCGTTCATCCGCTCGGGCGGGGGATGGGTTCGGATGTGACCGGCTGCCCCTTTCGGATGCCGCCGCGAGGAGGCGCGAGCGAGGCAGCCACCCCCTCTCCCCGCGTGCGGGGAGAGGGTCGCGACGACCCTGTCGTCGTCGCGACAAGCGGTAGCGGCGGTGAGGGGGCTTGCCCGGATGAGACTCCTGCGGACAAGCCCCCTCACCTTCGGCTGCCGCCTCGCTTCGGCGACGACAAGGTCGCCGAAGCCTTCTCCCCGCGCGGCGGGGCGAGGGGATGCGCGGCGCCGGAGAGACCGACCGGACGCGCGATCAGCCGTCCCCCTCGATCAGGTTCGCCAGCGCCGTATCCAGTGCCTCCTCCAGCGTCGGGTGGTAGAACGGGCGATCCCGAAACGTCTTCGCGTCGAGCCCGTCCTGCACCGCGTGGGCGACCAAGTGGGCGAGGTGCTCGACCTCCGGGCCGATCATCTCGGCGCCGACGAGGCGCCCGTCCGGTTCGGCGTAGAGCCGGATACCGCCCTGCGCCCGGTCCATCACGCGGGCGCGGCCCTGGTCGCAGAAATCCACGCGGCCGACGCGGTGACCCGCCTCCCCGTCGAAGCCGCCGCCGATGCTGGCGATCTGCGGCTGGCTGAACACCATGGCGAGCATGACCCAGCGCTCCGGCCGCTCGACGCCCTCGCCCGCGGCGAGGCGGGCGGCGTTGCGTCCGGCGATCCGGCCCTGGCGGCTCGCCTCGTGCAGGATCGGCCGGTCGGCGTTGGCGTCGCCCGCGATGAACAGGGCGGTCCCCTCGCAACGCTGGGAGCGGGGATCGAAGGCGGGGCTGCCGCGCTCGTCGAGCGTCGCGCCGGTCTCTCCCAAGCCGAGGCCGTGGACGTTCGGCGGGCGGCCCGCGGCGGAGAGCACGCGGGTGAAGTGCCCCGAGCCGCCCTTCCACGACAGGCGCACGCCCTCGCCGTCCGGCTCGCCGGCCTCGACTTCCGTGCCGAGACGGAGATCGAAGGCCTGCGAAAAAATCTCGCGGCCGGCGCGCGACAAGTCGGGGTCGCGCAGGCCGCCTAGGCTGTCGCCGGGATCGAACACGCTGACCCGTACGCCGAGCCGGGCCATGGCTTGCGCGAGTTCGAGCCCGACCGGGCCGGCGCCGAGCACGGCGAGCGAATCCGGCAGGTCCTCGATCTCGAACACGGTATCGGTGGTGAGCACCCGGTCGCCCAGGTCCCGCAGCGGCTTCGGCACACTGGGGCTCGATCCGGTGGCGATCACCGCCACCTTGAAGCGCAGGCGGGTGTGGTCGTCGATGCGCAGCGTCTCCGGCCCCTCGAACACGGCCCGGCCGGTGAGGCGCGTGTCCGCGGGCAGATCGTCGAGCCCCTGGAAGACGGAGCCGACGAAGTCGTCGCGGAAGTGTCGCATCCGCTTCAGCACCGCCGGCCCGTCCACCCGCACCCCTTCGACGCGCACGCCGAACACGTCGGCGTGCCGCGCCGCATGCGCCGCCTCGGCCGCCGAGATCAGGAGCTTGGAGGGCATGCAGCCGACCCGGGCGCAGGTAGTGCCGCCCGGTCCCTGCTCGATCAGTACCGAGCGGGCGCCCTCCTTCAGCGCGGCGCGGTGGGCGGCGATGCCCGCCGTGCCGGCGCCGATCACCGCCACGTCGCAATCGATCTCGCGCATTCGCTCAGGCCGCCATGGTCAGGACGGCGCCGCCATCGACCCGCAGGTTCTCGCCGGTGATGAAGCTCGCCTGCTCGGAGCACAGGAAGGCGACCGCGGCGGCGACCTCCTCCGCCCGACCCCGCCGCTTGGCGACCATGCCGGGGCGCTTCTCCTCCAGAAAGCTTTTGATCGCCTCGTCGAACGAGACGCCGAGTTCCTCGGCCCGCTTCTCCATCATAGCGTCGGTCATCGGCGTGGCGACGAAGGCCGGCGCCACCGAGTTCACCAACACGCCGTCCGGCCCGTAGGCCTTGGACAGGCCCTTGGTGAGGTTCATCAATCCGGCCTTGGCGGCGCAGTAGGGCAGTTCCTCGACATAGGGCTGCACCGCGTCCTCGGAGGTGAAGAACACGATCCGCCCCCAACCCGCCTCGCGCATGCCGGGGATGAAGGCACGCGCCGTGCGCACCGCCGCCATCAGGTCGGCCTGGATGGTCGAGAGCCAGCCGTCGTCGTCGATGTCGAGGAAGTCGCCGGTGGCGCCCGTGACGCCCGCGGCGTTGACGAGGATCGTGGGCTTCACGTCGAACGCCGTGTCGGCGAAGTCGCGCAGCTTCAGCGCGCCCTCGTTGGACGACAGGTCCGCTTGACAGGCCTTCACCGCGCCGAGCGCGGAGAGACGCTCGGCGGCCTCCTGCAGCTCCTTCTCCTTCACGTCGGAGAGGACGATGCGGACGCCCTCGCGCAGGAGGAATTCCGCGCTGGTGTAGCCCATGCCGGAATCGCCGCCGGTGATCACCGCGACGCGGCCGCTGATACCGAGATCCATGGGGGTGTCCTTCCTGGGCGGGCGCCGACGCGACTGGCCTTCGTGAGATGCGCGGGCCAACGGGAGGCGTTTGCGATCGTTCCGCCCGCGTCCGCCGCTGCGGCGATCCGACCGGGATGGGGCATGCGGATTTGCCCGTGATCGGCGCGCGGCGGTAAAGTCCGGGCGAAGCAGGAGGGCGTGACGATGAGCGAGACGGGAACCGGCGCGCTGCCGCCGACGCGGGGCGGCGTGGTCGCCTACCTCACGGTGGACGGGGCGATGCGGGCCTCGGAGTTCTACAGACAAGCCTTCGGGGCCGAGGTGGCCGCCGCGATCCCACCCGACGAGAAGGGGCGGACGATGCATGTCCACCTCTATCTCAACGGCTCGTCGCTGATGCTCTCGGACGCCTTTCCCGAATACGGTCACCCGCTCCAGCCGCCGCAATCCTTCAGCCTGATGCTGCCGGTGGACGACATCGCGACGTGGTGGGACCGGGCGGTCGCGGCCGGCGCCACGGTGGTGATGCCGTATCAGGAGATGTTCTGGGGCGACGTCTACGGGCAGTTGCGCGACCCGTTCGGGGTCACCTGGGCGATGAACCAGTCGAAGCGCCCGGCCTGAGTTTTCGCAGGAGCCTCCGCATGATCGAGGACACCGACGATCCCCGCGACCTCGTCCTGACTCGCCTGATCCCGGTGCCGCGGCGCGCGCTGTGGCGGTGCTGGACCGAGCCGGACCTGCTCAGGCAATGGTTCGCCCCGAAGCCCTACACGACGCCGGTGGCCGAACTCGACGTGCGGCCGGGCGGGGCGAGCCTGATCGTGATGCGCAGCCCCGAGGGGCAGGACATGCCCAATCCGGGCGTCTACCTGGAGGTGGTGCCGGAGGAACGCCTCGTCGTCACCGACGCCTACACGAGCGCCTGGGTGCCCTCCCCCAAGCCGTTCCTGACCGTGATCCTCACCTTCGCGGACGAGGCCGGCGGCACCCGCTACACCGCGCGGGCCCGCCACTGGACGCCCGAGGACCGCGACGCCCACGAAAGCATGGGCTTCCACCAGGGCTGGGGCCAATGCGCCGACCAACTGGAGCAACTGGCCAAGAGACTGGTCTGACCTCAAGTCGAGGTTTCGAAAGGACGAGTCCTTTCGCGGGTCCAGGGCGGAGCCCTGGTCTTGGTGGGAAGCCGGGGCTCTGCCCCGGCGCCCCGCCAAAGGACTCGTCCTTAGGGATCCTGGACTTAGGCCGGCTCGACGCGGTAGCGCAGCCACACCGTGCCGTCGTCGAAGGGCTCGCAGGCCGTGCGGGTGAGGCGCAGGCGCGATCCCATCGAGTCGGTTTCCTCGCCGTCGAAGTCGAACAGGGCCGGCGTGCCGAACACGCCGTCGACGGCGGGTGCCAAGAGCAGGCTCAGTTCGTCGATCAGCCCGGCCTTCAGGAGCGAGCCGTTGATGCGCCCGCCGCCCTCGATCAGCAGCCGCTCGATGCCGAACAGCGCCTTCAGCTTGCGCAGGGCCAGCGCGAAATCGACCTCCCGCTCGCCCGCGACGATGTAGGACTGGCCCCCGGCCCGGAGCCGGCGCAGGCGGTCGTCGGAGGCCTGCCCCGTCGTCACCACGACGACGTGGTCGCCGGTGATGTCGTTGCGCGCGCCCCAATCCATCGCGCCGCGGGCGTCGAGGGCCACGGCGTAGCCGGCGGCGTCCCGCTTGGCGACGTGGTCCTCACGGGAGACCGGCTCGTCGGAGGGCGCCTCGGCGAGCGGCTGCGCGCTGTCGGCGTAGCCCTGCATGGTGATGCGCCCGCACATCCAGGCGTCGCCCCCGAGCTTCCCGTGGACTTCCTCGTAGTGGGCGTCGGCATCGACCGTCTTCCAGCGCCGGACCTTGATGCGGCCGTCGACCGAGGTGGTCATGTGGCAGACGGTGTAGGGGCGATTCTGGGCGTGCTCGCTCATCGAAAGCCTGTTCGGTTCGGAATTTCCGTCCCGAACTAGGGCGGGCCGGGGCGATGTCCCTGCGCCGCCCGACCGCATCAGCTGCGGCGGCTGCTCATCCGGCCCGAGGACATGCCCTCGCAGCAGCAGCCCTTGCCCTTCATGTTCATGGCCGTGCGGCCCTTCATGTCCCCTTTGGCGCACATCGCGGCCTTGCCCTTGGAGCCGCCGCAGCAGCTCATCGCCATAGCGGGGGCCGCTCCCATCAGCGCGAGGGCGGTCGCGGCGGCAACGAGTGTCTTCACGGGGCTGTCTCCTGGGTCGTCCGCGCCCGGCGGCGCGGATCGGAAGGCTTTGCACCTTCCCACCGTGGCAAGGTCAACCCGCGATCCGCTGCTCCGGCAAAGCGGGGCGCTCGCGCATCGCGGCCCATTCGCGTCGCGCGGCCCGGGGCGCGGCGGCGTGACGGTGCGGGTGCGCCGTCATTTCGGCGGGCACGAGGATCGGGCGCGGATCGGCCTCGATCACCTGCTGGACGGTGGGGGCGACGCTGCGCTCCATGAAGGCGCGCATCAGCGGCACGATCTCGGCGCGGAAGCGCGAGCCGTTGAAGATGCCGTAATGCCCCGCCCCCGGCTGGAGATGGTAGGCCTTGGCATTCGCGGGCAGGTTCACGGCCAGCTCCAGCGCGGCCCTGGTCTGGCCGATGCCGGTGATGTCGTCCTTCTCGCCCTCGATCGCCATCAGGTGGCAGCGGCGGATCGCGCCGAGATCGACCCGCTGCCCACGATGCCGGAACACGCCGCGGGGCAGCTCGTGGTCGATGAACACGCGCTGGATGGTCTCGAGGTAGAACTCGGCGGTGAGGTCCATCACCGCGAGGTACTCGTCGTAGAAGGCGCGGTGCTTGGCCGCCGAATCGCCGTCGCCGCGCACGAGATGGTCGAACATCGCGTGGTGCGCGTCCGTATGGCGCTGCAGGTTCATGCCCATGAAGCCGGCGAGCTGCAGGAAGCCCGGATAGACGGCGCGACCCGCGCCCGGATAGCCCGGCGGCACGGTGTGGATGCAGTTCTTCTCGAACCACGCAAAGCCCTTCTCGGCGGCGAGCGCGTTGACCGCGGTCGGCGAGCGGCGGGTGTCGATCGGGCCGCCGATCACGGTGGCCGAGCGCGGCACCAGCGGGTTGTCCTCCGCCTCCATGCGGGCGATGGCGGCCAGCACCGCCACCGAGGGCTGGCACACGGCAGCGACGTGCAGATCGGGCCCGAGCGCCTCGAACAGCCGGATGCAGGTATCGACGTAGTCGTCGAGGCCGAAGCGGCCGGCGGCGAGCGGCACCTGCCGGGCGTCCATCCAATCGGTGATGACGACCTGATGGGTGGGCAGGAAGCCTTCGACCGTGCCGCGCAGCAGCGTGGCGTAGTGGCCCGACATCGGCGCGACGATCAGCAGCTTCGGGCGCGCGTCGAGTTCCGGACCGGGCTCGCCGAAGGCGACGGCGCGGCAGAACGGGCTTTCCCAGACGATGCGCTCGGGCACGCCGAGATTGAACGCGGGCTTGGCGTAGACGCGGGTGGCGCGCTCGAACATCGTGCAGGATGCCGCCACCAGCCGGCCCTGCGGGGCGTAGGCGAGCGGGTTGAACGGGTTCTCGCAGGCGATCTTGGCGGCCTCGGCAGCCATGCGCATGGGCGCAAGCCACAGATGTCCGGCCTCGTAGAGAGGATACAGCAAGCGAGCACTCCCCGGAGCAGCTCGCAGACCCAAGCTGTCCTTATCTTCAGGTGGTGGGGGATTAAACTCACAGGGTTGCAGGAAGTTTCCTTTGATGAAGCGGGGCCTGGGGATAGCCGGATTTATTTTGCAGCGCCGTAGGGCGGTTGGGGCCTGCCTCCCTCTTCACCCCCTCCGCCATCATTCCGGGGCCGCGCAGCGGAACCCGGACCCGAAGGGGCGCGCCGGAGGCGTGCAATCCACCCGTGATGCGGAAAGCCCGGCCGAAGTCGAACCGTCGCGGCCAGTCGTGGATTCCGGGTTCGCTTCGCGCCCCGGAATGAAGGCGGGGGTGTAAAGCCCAGGAAAGCCCCTCAGGCGCTCGCCTGCGTCACGAACTTCGTCACCAGATACGCCTCGATCGCCTCCGAGCCGCCCTCGCTGCCGTAGCCGGATTCCTTGACGCCGCCGAAGGGCGTCTCGGGGAGCGCGATGCCGTGGTGGTTGATCGAGACCATGCCGGATTCGACGCTCATCCCGACGCGGGTCGCCCGCGCGCCCGAGCGGGTATAGGCGTAGGCCGCCAAGCCGTAGGGCAGGCGGTTGGCCTCCTCGAGCGCCTCGTCGTCGGCGGAGAAGCGGCGGATGGCGGCGATGGGGCCGAACGGCTCCTCGTTCATGATGCGGGCCTCAAACGGCACGTCGGTGAAGACGGTGGGCTCGAAGAAGTGGCCGCGGTTGCCGATGCGCTTGCCGCCCGTGGCAAGGCGCGCCCCCTTGGCCTCGGCGTCCGCCACGAACGCCTCCATCGCCTCGACCCGGCGGCCGTGGACCAGCGGGCCCATCCCGGTGTCGGGATCGAGCCCGTCGCCGACGACGAGGGCCTTGGAGGCCGCCACGAAGCCATCCACGAAGCGGTCGTAGACGCGCTCCTGCACGAGGAAGCGGGTGGGCGCGACGCAGACCTGGCCGGCATTGCGGTACTTGTTGGCCGACAGCACGCGCACGGCCTGATCCACGTCGGCGTCGTCGAAGACGATCGCGGGGGCGTGGCCGCCGAGTTCCATCGTCGCCCGCTTCATGTGGCGCCCGGCGAGCGCGGCGAGTTCCTTGCCGACCGCGGTCGAGCCGGTGAAGGTGATCTTGCGGATGACCGGATGCGGGATGAGATGGCCGGAGATCGCCGCCGGATCGCCGTAGACGAGGCCGAGCGCGTCAGGCGGCACGCCCGCGTCGAGGAAGGCGCGGACCAGTTCGGCGCAGGAGGCCGGGGTGTCCTCGGGGCCCTTCAGCACCACCGAACAGCCGGTGCAGAGGGCGGCCGAAATCTTTCGCACGGCCTGATTGATCGGGAAGTTCCACGGGGTGAAGGCCGCGACCGGGCCGACCGGCTCGCGGGTGACGATCTGGAGCACGCCTTCCGCGCGCGCCGGGATGACCCGGCCGTAGGCGCGGCGGCCCTCTTCGGCGAACCACTCGATGATGTCGGCGGCGACCCCGGTCTCCATGCGCGATTCGGCGAGCGGCTTGCCCTGCTCGCGGGTCATGGTGCGGGCGATGGACTCGAGGCGCTCGCGCATCAGGCTGGCGGCCCGGCGCAGCACCTTTCCGCGCTCGAAGGCCGAGACCTTGCGCCATGCGGAAAAGCCGCGCTCGGCGGCGGCGAGGGCCGCGTCGAGGTCGTCCCGCGTCGCCACCGCGACCCGGCCGATGCGCTCGCCGGTGGCGGGGTTGAGGATCGGCAGGCTCTCGCCCGCCCCGCCCCCGCGCCATTGGCCGGCGATGTGCAGCGAAACGTCGAGATCCATGGGCCGAACTCCTTGGGCAGGAACGGCTCTTATCTAGGCGAGTGGGGCTCGCTTGTGGACCGGCGCGGGCGGAAGGCTGGCCTGCGGCGGCTCAGGGACCGCTCGATGCCGCGATCCTCCCACCCTCCCCCTCATCCTGAGGTGCCGAAGCGCAGCGGAAGCCTCGAAGGAGAGCTCCAAAAGTCTCGGCGATCCCTGGAGCCCTCCTTCGAGGCTGCTTCGCAGCACCTCAGGATGAGGGGATTGGATGGGAGGGGTCGATCACGCCGCGGCGCGGCCGGCCTCCGGCCGGCTCACCACGGCGCGAGCGCCCCGGCGGGCGTGGAGCGTGGCGCCCTTGGGCACCACCTGCCAGCCGTCGCGGCAGCCGTCGATGGGCTCGGAGACGACGGTCAGCCCGCGCTCGCTCTCGCGGTAATAGAGGCTCGGCGGGCGCCCGTCGCAGGCCCAGCGGAAGGCGGTGAGGCTGTCGCCGTCGGTGAGCACCGCGGTGAAGCGGAAGGCCTCGGTGATGCGAGCCGCCTGCATCAGGTCGCGCACGGTGGCGCAGGTCGCCTCCATGGCGCCGACGGGGTCGGCCTCCAGCCCGTTGGCGAGCGCCAGCAGGAACAGGGCCTCGGAATCGGTGGTGCCGCGGCGGGTGTCGTAGAGCTCGTCCGGGATCAGCGCCTCCAGGCGCCGCTTGATCCGGTGGTAGCCGCCGATCTGGCCGTTGTGCATGAACAGGTGGCGGCCGTGGGCGAAGGGATGGCAGTTCGCCCGCGTCGTCGCGGTGCCGGTCGCCGCCCGCACATGGGCGAAGAACGTCTTGGCCCGCACCTGTCGGCAGAGGTTGACGAGGTTGTCGTCCGACCACGCCGGGCAGACGTCGCGGTAGAGGCCGGGCTCGGCGTGCTCGCCGTACCAGCCGATGCCGAAGCCGTCGCCGTTGGTCTCCGTCTTCGCCTCGGCCGCGTGCAGCGACTGGTGCACCAGCGAGTGCGTCGGCGCGCAAACGAGCTCGTTCAGGAAGACCGGCTCACCGAGATAGGCGAGAAAACGGCACATGGCGGAACGTCGGCCTCCTTTGCCTCCTGGGCCGGCTATGCAAGCCGCGGTCCGAACCGCTCCGCTCGCGTCACCGGAGTGTAACAATTTGACCGACAGGGTGAACAGTCCGTTAAGAAAGACCCTTCCGGCCGGTGCGGGGCGGGGTGACGATCCGCCCTGAACCAATCATCCGCCCACCTGTTGTCGCAGGGCAAGCATCGTCGCAGATTGAACGAGCAGCGTACCCGTCCGCGTCCCGATCCGTCCGGCGCCGCGTTCTTCCCGCGCCGGCCTCTTTGTCATCGCCAGAGGAGGCAGCATGCCCCAATCGCCATCCGACTGTCCCGTCGCGCTCGTCGTCGAGGACGACGAGGCCGCCCGCGATCTTGCCTCCGCCCTGATCGAGGAGACCGACCTCGACGTGATCGCAGTTTCGAGCGCGGAGGACGCGCTGGCGGTGCTGGAGCGGGGCGACGTGACCGTCGCGATGGTGGTGGCCGACACGCGGCTCGCGGGCAAGATGGACGGGGCGACGCTCGCCCGCACGGTCGGGGACCGCTGGCCGCAGGTGCGGCTCGTAGTGACCTCCGAGGGCAAGCCCCGCGCCGACCTGCCGCCGCGCGCCGTCTACATGAGCAAGCCGTGGCTGCCGCTGGACCTGCTGCGGCAGGCCGAGCGCGCCACCCTCACGGCCCGCGCCGCCTGATCCCGGACACGAAAAAGGCCCCGCCGATCGGCGGGGCCTTTTTCGTGTCCGATCGAGCCGGCTGGGCCGGCCCAAGAAATCTTGGGAACAAGAAATCTTAGGAAGCGGCGGCGGGCGTCGCGGCGGGCGCGGCCGGCTGCTGCGAGAAGCTCGGGGCGCCGGGGCGACGCGGGGCGCCGGTCCGGGGCTTGGGCTTCGGAGCGGCGATCAAGCCCTCGCGGATCGCGGTCTTGCGGGCCTGCTTGCGGGCGCGGCGGACGGCCTCGGCCTTCTCGCGGGCCTTGCGCACGGACGGCTTCTCGTAGGCCTTGCGCTGCTTCATCTCGCGGAAGATGCCCTCGCGCTGCATCTTCTTCTTGAGGACGCGAAGCGCCTGATCGACGTTGTTATCGCGGACGAGTACCTGCAACGGAATCAACCCCTGAGTTCTGATGTTTCGGACCGCACCGGCCTCGGATTCCCGGCTGAACCGGGAAAAAGCCGTCAGGCGCCCCGGTCCCCGGTTCCTTCCGGGGGAGGCGTCGCGACGGCGGCCGAGTCGGCGCGAATGAATGGCACCTGGGCGCGCGACTTACACGAAGCCGGCTCCGGTTGGAAGTGCACGCGGAAGACAAGGCCTCCCGAAAGTTTTTCCCCACGCAGATTTTGCGGCTTTGCCGGGTCGCTGCGGGAGGGTCGAACCCCTCCACCGTCATTCCGGGGCCGCGAAGCGGAACCCGGAATCCACGACTGGCCGCGACGGTTCGACTTCGGCCGGGCTTCCCGCATCACGGGTGGATTCCGGGTTCGCTTCGCGCCCCGGAATGATGGTGGTGGTGGAGGATCAAAAAGGCGCCCCGCCTCACGCGTGCGCGGCGACGAAGTTTCGCACGAGCGGGTAGGTCTGGCTCTCCCACTTGCGGCCGGAGAACACGCCGTAATGGCCGACGCCAGCCTGGAGATGGTGGCTCTTCATGTGCGGCGGCAGACTGGAGCAGAGGTCGTGCGCCGCCATGGTCTGGCCGACCGCGCAGATGTCGTCGCGCTCGCCTTCCACCGTCATCAGCGCGGTGCGCCGGATCGCGCCCATGTCGATCCGCTCGCCGCGGTAGGTGAGTTCGTTGCGCGCCAGCGTGTAGTCCTGGAACACGGTCTTGACCGTCTCGAGGTAGAACTCGGCGGCGAGATCCAGCACGGCGAAATACTCGTCGTAGAAGGTCTCGACGGCGCGCGCCTTCTCGGTGTCCTCCTCGACGTAGTGCCAGAACAGGTTGGCGTGCGCGTCCTGATGGCGCTTGGCGTTCATCGCCATGAAGGCCGTCACCTGCATGAAGCCGGGATAGACCCGCCGGCCCGCGCCCTTGTGGCGGCCCGAGACCGTGGCGATCAGGTTGTCCTCGAACCACTCGATCGGCTTCGAGGTGGCGAGCTGGTTCACCGAGGTCGGGCTGATGCGGCAATCGACGGGCCCGGCCATCAGCGTCATGCTGCGGGGCTGGGCCGGGTTCTTGGTATGCGCCATCACCGCGGCAGCGGCGAGCGCCTGCACCGCAGGCTGGCACACCGCCATCAGGTGGGCGCCCTCGCCGATCGCCTCCATGAAGCGCACGACGTGATCGACGTAGTCGTCGAAGCCGAAGCGGCCTTCCGAGAGCGGCACGTCGCGGGCGTTGTGCCAGTCGGTGATGTAGACGTCGTGGTCGGGCAGGAGCGTCCGCACGGTGCCGCGCAAGAGCGTGGCGAAGTGGCCCGAGAGGGGGGCGAGCAGCAGCAGCTTGGGCTGGGCGGTGTCGATGTCCTTGCGGAAGCGCAGGAGCGTGCCGAAGGGCGTGGCCAGCACCGGCTCCTCGACCACCGGCACCTCGCGGTTGCCGACGGTGACCGTGTTGATGCCGTAGGCGGGCCGCACGAAGGTGAGCCCGGCCCGCATCATCATCCGGGCGCCCGCGGACCACCATTTGGCGTTATGATGCCAGGGCGTGCGCAGCCAGGGCGCCGCCACGTCGTGGAGGAGGCTCCCCCACTGGCGGGTCTGCCGGGCGATGTCCGACTGGACATCGAAGGCTTGATACAGCATCGGGTCACACTCCCCAGCACGAACGTCCCGATGCCCGGCGTCGGCCGCGGTACTTTTTCAGTCCGCGGCCGCCGCCCCCAACGCCGCGATCTCGGACGGTCCAGGCTAAGCCGTTCGCGAAACCGCGCAACCGACCAAAAGTACACAGATGCCGCCTGTGACGTGGATGCATCACATCGCGCGGGCGCTCCTCGGGAGAACGTCCGTTCCTCGTGTCGCACGAGTGGCTTGAGCCGGGCTTGCGCCGGGCCGTGGACGCGGCCCGCCCCGTCCCTGGCAAACGGCTTGCCAAGTTGTTCGAAAAGCTTCTTGCCAAGCATTCGGCACAAGTCTTGGATCGGCCCCCACCGGGACGAAGCGGGGGACACACCATGGCCGAGGCGACGCTCACGATCTCCAGCCGGAATTATAGTTCGTGGTCCCTGCGCGGCTGGCTGCTGTGCCGGATGGCCGGGCTCGACCTCGCGGTGGAGCTGCTGCCGGGCTCCGACGCCTCGACGCGGGCGGAACTGCTCCACCTGTCGCCGTCCTTCCTCGTGCCGCGGCTCGACCACGGCGGCATCGCGGTTTGGGACGCGCTCGCCATCGCCGAATATCTCAACGAGATCAGGCCCGAGGCCGGCCTGCTGCCGGAGGCGCCGTCCGAGCGCGCCCGCTGCCGCTCGATCTGCGCCGAGATGCACGGCGGCTTCATCAACCTGCGCTCGGCGCTGCCGATGAACCTGCGCAGCCTGCACCGCGGCTTCAAGATCTTCAACGGCGCCAAGGGCGACATCGAGCGCATCTGCGCGATCTTCGAGGATTGCCTGTCGCGCTCGGGCGGGCCGTTCCTGTTCGGCGCGGCGCCGACCATGGCGGACGCGATGTACGCCCCGGTCTGCACCCGCTTCCGCACCTACGACGTCGCCCTGCCCTTCACCGCGGCGACCTACCGCGACACGATTCTGGGCTGGGACCTGCTCAACGAATGGGCAGCCCAGGCCGAGGAGGAGCCGGACGAGATCGAGGAACTCGACATGGAGTTCTGAGGGGCGGCCTCAGCCGGCCCGGGCGGAAGCGGCCAGCGGCAGCTCGATTCGGGCGCAGAGGCCCCCACCCTCGCGGTTCTCCAGGGTCAGGCGCCCGCCATGGCCCTCGACGATGGCCAGCACGATCGACAGGCCGAGCCCGAAGCCGGTGGCGGTGTCGAGGTTGCGGGCGCGGTCGCCGCGCACGAAGGGCTGGAGCATGGCGTGGCGCTCGGCCTCCGGGATGCCGGGGCCGTCGTCGAGCACCTCGACGGCGACGCCGGGGCGGCTTCCCTGCCCCGCGGGGCCCATGCGGATGCGGGCGCCGCCGCCGTACTTCACGGCGTTGTCGACGAGGTTGGTCAACGCCCGCTGCAGGTCGTCGGGCCGGCCGCGCACGAGGACGTGGCGGCTGCGCTCCAGGCTCACCGCCGCGCCGATGTCGGAGAACCCGTCGCAGACGGTCTGGACCACCGAGGCGAGGTCGATCAGTGCGGGCTCGCCCTCGATCGCGCCGCCCTGCCCGTCGCGGACGTAGGAGAGGGCGGATTCGACGAGGCCGTTCATCTGGTCGAGGTCGCGCAGCGTCATCTCGCGGGCGCGCTCGTCCTCGATGAACTCGGCGCGCAACCGCAGCCGGGTGATCGGCGTGCGCAGGTCGTGGCTGATCGCCGCCAGCATCTGGGTGCGGTCGTCGAGGAGGCGCAGCACGCGGGCGCGCATCCGGTCGAGCGCGCGCGCCAGCGCCAGCACCTCCTCGGGCCCGCGCTTGGGCAGCGGCGGCGCCTCCTCGGCGGTGCCGAAGGCCTCCGCGGCGGCGGCGAGCCCCGCGAGCGGCGCGGTGAGCGCCCGCGTCGCCCAGAACAGCAGCAGCAGCAGGCTGACGCCGAGGAAGACGAAGGTGAAGATCAGGGCGCCCTGCCCGATCGGCGGGCGCGGGTTGTCGTCCGGCAACGCCGCCCGCAGCCGGGCGCCCGCGGGCGTGGCGAGCCCGATCTGGAGGAAGCCGGATTCGTGGCCCGCGGGGGCGAGGTCGGTGAGGACGAGGCCGCGCCCGAAGCCGTCGCGCAGCCGCTCGACCAGTGGGTGGTGTTCGAGCGATGCTCCCTCCGCCCCGGCCGGGGGCGGCGTGCCGTCCCAGGGGGCGATGCGCAGGCTCGGCAGGCTGCGGGCGCCCGCGTGCAGGATCGCCTCGCGCTCGGCGGGCTCGGCGGCATCCATCAGGCGCACCACGGTCGCGAGCCGGATCGCCGCGACGCCGGGCCGCCCGTCCGCCCGCCACGGCTCGCGCAGCGCGATCACCGCGACGGTGGCGAGCACGTGGGCGGCCAGCATCGCCGCCACGACGAGCAGCGCGATCTGCCCCGCCGCGCTCTTGGGGCGCGGCCAGGACAGGAGGCGCCGCCGCGGGGCGGCCTCCGCCACGGGCACGGACACGGCGGGCGTGCGGCCGGCGCTCATGAGCGGGCGATCTCCGGGGCGAACAGATAGCCGCCGGAGCGGATGGTGCGGATGATCTCGGGGTTGCGCGGATCGCGCTCGATCTTCTGGCGGATGCGCGAGACCAGCACGTCGATGCTGCGCTCGAACGGCCCCGCCGCCCGCCCCTGGGTCAGGTCCAGAAGCTGGTCGCGCGAAAGAACCCGGCCCGGCCGCAGGCAGAGGGCGTGCAGCAGGTCGAACTCCGCCCCGGTGATCGAGAGGCGCGCGCCTTCCGGGCTCAGCACCTGGCGCAGGCCCGCATCCAGCGTCCAGCCGGCGAAGTGGAAGCGGCGCACCCCGTCGCCGTCCTGCGGCTCGGCGCCTTTCCGCCGCAGGATCGCGCGGATGCGGGCGAGCAACTCGCGCGGGTTGAACGGCTTGCCGAGATAATCGTCGGCGCCGATCTCCAGCCCGACGATCCGGTCGATCTCTTCGGATTTGGCCGTCAGCATCAGGATCGGCACCTGGGACGAGGCCCGCAGCCGTCGGCACAGGCTCAGGCCGTCCTCGCCGGGCAGCATCAGGTCGAGCACGATCAGATCGACGCGGGCATCCGCCAGCACCCGGTCCATCTCGCGCCCGTCGCCGGCGACGCTCACCCGGCACTCGTTGGCGCGCAGATAGCGGGCGACGAGCGCCGAGATCTCGCGGTCGTCCTCGACGACGAGGATGTGGGGGCTGGGGGCGTTCGCGCTCATGGCGGCAGAAGTCTTAGGCCGGCTCGGGCTCGGGCCGGAAGCGGGTGGGCGGAAGAGGATTGTAACTGGCGGTTTCGCGGGCGGTGTCGAGAGAGGTTCGGCAACAAGGTGGGGCGGGCCGCCGGTGCCGTGGGAGCGCGTGACGCAGCGGCCGCACTCGGCGTCGTGTCGGGGCATCGAGCACGGCGCATTCGCCGGCGCCGAATGTGCAGCCCACTTTTACGTCATTGACGTATATGCGTCAATGAAGTACAGGGCACCATGGCCGACCCGCTGCACACCGTCGTCGAGACCTCCGCCTACCTCGCGGCGGCCAAGCGTGTCGGGCTGACGGACGAGGATCGGACCGCCATCGTGGATCAGGTCGCAGCCGATCCCACGGACGGCGATGTGGTGCGCGGCTCCGGCGGCGTGCGCAAAGTGCGCTTCGCCGGTTCCGGGGGCTTCCGGGTCATGGCCGCCTACCTCGGCATCGACGTGCCGGTGTTCCTGCTCTCAGTCCTGGCGAAGGGGCAACGGGCGAACTTCTCCGACGCCGAGGTCGCGGCGATGCGCGCGGCGACGAAAGCGGTCAAGCAGAAGGCCAAGGAGAGAGGGTGACGATGGGCAAGAAGACCACCGACCGTCAGGTGTTCGACGACATCATGGAGGGGCTGGAGCAGGCCGCCGCGCATGTTCGCGGCGAGACCGTGCCGGGCCTCGTCGTCCACGCCCCGCGTGAAATCGACGTTCCCCGCGAGATCGATGTCGCCGCGATCCGGCGGGCGACCGCGCTCTCTCAGGACGCCTTCGCGCGCAGCATCGGCGTCGCCGTCGGCACGCTGCGGGGCTGGGAGCAGCGCCGCCGCCAACCGGAGGGACCCGCGCGGGTGCTGCTGGCGCTGATCGAGAAGAACCCGCGTCTCGTTCAGGAGACGCTTGGGGCCGGCGTTTGAGGCGATGGGGATGCGGGAGCCTTCGCGCTCATGGCGGGGTGAAGTCTTGGCGGGGTAAAGTCATGAACCTGCACGCGTCCACGCTGGAAGTTGGCGGGAGGTATGGGATTGTAAGTGTTCGTTCGGAACGGTCCGATCGAGGTGACTCGGCACCTTGACGGGCTCAGTTTCTCCCTCATATTGCGGACATGAAAGAGGCATCCCAAAGAGCCGTCTCTTTCCGAACGGAAGGTCGTCCCGATGACCGCTTCCCCCATTCCCGCCAGCGTCGCCGACCTCGAAGAGCAGCTCGCCCGCATCCGCCGCTCGAATGCCGAGACGCAGAAGTTCATCGAGGAGCAGGCGAAGCTCCGCGCCGAAGCGGCGAAGTTCGAGCGCGACCGCACCCTCGCCCCCTGGCAGATCGTGGCGACCTCCGTCGCGGCCACCGCCGCGCTGATCGGCGGCACGGCGGCCGTCGTGAAGGTCTTCTTCCCGTGAGTCCCCTCCGCCTCCGCGAGGCCTTGTCCCTGCTGCGCTGGTCGCAGCGGGGCTTGGCCGAGGCGCTGGGCTGCGACGACCGCCTCGTGCGCCGCTGGGCTTCCGGCGACGCCACCGTGCCGCCGGACGTGGCAACGTGGCTGGCCGACCTTGCCGAGGCTCATGCCCGGCGTCCGGCGCCCGAAGGCTGGCGCCGCCGCTCGGCGTGACGACAGCGGCCTGTCCGCGATTGCAGATGCAGAGTGCCCGACGATTGCCGCGTTGCGCGCCCTCGATTGCCCCTTCGCCCGCGGATTCTTATGTCGGACCACGCGCCCGGACACCCTCGGGCCCGGGAGGAGTACCCCATGCAGAGCCCGAACCGCCTCTTCGACGACGTCGCCCGGCTGTTCACCGATGCCGCCGGGGCGGCCCAGGGGGTGCGCCGCGAGGCCGAGACCCTGATCAAGGGACAGGCCGAGCGCCTGATCCGCGACATGGACGTCGCCACCCGCGAGGAGGTCGATGTCCTGCGCGATCTCGTCGCGGCCCTGCGCAGCCAGAACGACGCGCTCGCCGCCCGCGTCACCGCGCTCGAAGCCCGGCTCGGGACGGAAGCCGGCACCGCGGGCAGTACCGAAGCGGTCTGATTCTTTTGCGACCTCGTCGTCGCGGCAGAGGGAAACCGGGGGCGCTCTTCCGGATTCCCTCCCCGCGGCGGGGCCGCGATCCGCACGTCGGCGCGAGGCAACACCGTCCGGATTCGAATTTTCTTTGCACAGGAAGCAGCGGTGGAAAGCGTTCGTTGCCCACCGCTGATGCCGGGACGACGCTTTGAAGCCCGCCGGGGCTGCGGGCTATAACCGGTTTCAAGACGATTCGCCCCGTCGGGACAGACCAGCCGGACCGCGGGGGCGCCTGAACTTAGACCGACATCCTCCGCAGGACGGAGAACGACGGGACTCGTCCGGGTTCCGCCACGGCCCTGCTTTGCCCGCCGGCCCGATCGGACCCGTCCGACCGGACCGACTACTTGGATCGCCATGACCCAGCTCAGCCTCATCGAAGACAACGACCGGTCCGAGCACCCGATCGACGTGGTCGAGCGTCTCGCCTCGCTGCGCGACTGGATCTTCGACCGGATCGAGACCGACGAGATGTCGGTGTCGGTCTCGGGGCGCTGGGCCGAGTATCACGTCGCCTTCACGTGGATCGAGGAGGTCGAGGCCCTGCATGTCGCCGCCGCCTTCGACCTGAAGGTGCCGGAGCGGCGCCGCGCCGAGATGCTGCGCCTCGTCTCGCTGGTGAACGAGCAGCTCTGGATCGGCCATTTCGATCTGTGGTCGTCCGACAGCGTGGTGATGTTCCGCCACTCGCTCCTGCTCAACGACGGGCTCGCCCCGACGCAAGGCCAGTGCGCGGCGCTGATGAAGGCCTCCACCGACGCCTGCGAGCGCTACTATCAGGCGTTCCAGTTCGTGCTCTGGGCCGGCAAGTCCGCCCGCGAGGCCCTCGACGCGGTGCTGTTCGAGACCGAAGGCGAGGCTTGATCCTGTTCCGATCCGGTGGGATCGAGGGGGCATGACGGACACGCCCCTCTCGACCCTCCCCTCCCCGCTCGTCCTCGTCGGCGCCGGCAAGATGGGCGGCGCCCTGTTGCAGGGCTGGCTCGCGGGCGGGCTCGCGCCCGATGCGACGATCATCGTCGATCCGCAGCCTTCCCCCGAGATCGCCGAACTCTGCGCGACGCGCGGCATCCGGCTCAACCCGGACAGCCCTGAGCCCGCCGGCACCCTGGTGCTCGGCTTCAAGCCGCAGGGGTTGGACGCCGCGGCGCCCGCGCTCGGCCCCTGGATCACGCAGGCCACGCTCGTCGTCTCGATCCTCGCCGGCAAGACCGTCGCCGACCTGAAGCGCCGCCTGCCCGGCGCCCGCGCGGTGGTGCGCGCGATGCCGAACCTCCCCGCCAGCATCGGCCGCGGCGCCACCGGCGCGGTGGCGAGCCCCGAGGTCGATGCGGCTCAGCGTGCCGCCGCCGACGCGCTGCTCGCCAGCGCGGGAATCGTCGCGTGGCTCGATGACGAGGCCCTGATCGACGCGCTCACCGCCGTCTCGGGCTCCGGGCCGGCCTACGTGTTTCTGATGGCGGAAGCCCTGGCCGAGGCCGGGATCGCCGCCGGCCTGCCGGCCGAACTCGCCCAAAGCCTCGCCCGCGCCACGGTGGCGGGCGCGGGCGCGCTGCTCGATGCCGACCCGCGCTCGGCGGAGCAGATGCGCAAGGACGTGACCTCGCCCGGCGGCACCACCGCGGCGGCGCTCGGCGTGCTGATGCGCGAGGGCGGCCTGCCCGATCTCCTGCGCGAGGCGGTCGAGGCCAACAAGCGCCGGGCGGGCGAATTGTCCGGGTGAGCCGGACAACGCTTCAAGGCTGGGAACGCGCACCTACATGGGGGGCAAACCGAATCACGGAGCTTGATCCCATGTCCGATCCCTTGCCTGATCCCTTGGAAGAGACCGGCGAGCCCAAATCCGGTGCCCCGAAGTCCGGGGCCAAGACTGGCGGCAAGGCCGGCGCCAGGACCGGCAAGGCCAAGCAGACCGCCGCGTCCGAGGCGGCCTCCCACGCCGAGTCCCATCACGACGAGGCTCACGCCAAGCCGAACCCGCGCGAGGCCGCGGTCGAGGCGCTGATGCGGCTCGCCGCCGAGCAGCCCTGGAACGACATCGAGATCGGCGACATCGCCCGCGAGGCCGACCTGTCGCTCGCCGAACTGCGCGAGCTGTTCCCGTCGAAGGGCGCGGTGCTCGGCGGCCTGTCGCGGATCATCGACCGGGCGGTGCTGAAGGACGATTCCAGCGATCTGGCCGACGAGCCGGCCCGCGAGCGCCTGTTCGACGTGCTGATGCGCCGCCTCGACGCGATGACGCCCTACAAGCCGGCCCTGCGGCGCATCGCGTTCGCCCTGCGCGGCGATCCACTGTCGATGCTGGCGCTCAACGGCGTGGCGCTCAACTCGCACCGTTACATGCTGGCCGCGGCCGGGATCGACACCGAGGGGCCGCTGGGGCGGGTCAAGATCCAGGGCACGGTGGTGGCCTTCGCCCGCACCGTCGAGGTCTGGCTCGACGACGACGATCCGGCGCTCGCCCGCACCATGGCCAAGCTCGACCGGGAGATCCGCCGCGGCGAGACCTTCATGGAGCGCGCCGAGGACGCCCGCCGCCTCACCGCGCCGCTCCGCGCCATCGGCCGCGCCCTGATGGAGCGCCGCCCCCGCCGCGAGCACCGCGAGCGCAGCGCCGACGAGGACCCGGCGGCGGCGATCTGACGGCAGGGGCCGGGCACACCGGCCCCTGCCCGCTCCCATCCAACCCCCTCATCCTGAGGTGCCCCTTGCCTCGGCAAGGGGCCTCGAAGGAGGGCTCCAGCCCGCCGCGCGATCCCTGGAGCCCTCCTTCGAGGCCTCCGCTTCGCTACAGCACCTCAGGATGAGGGGGGTGGGTGGGATGTGAGGATCAGGCCCCCTACCCCGCCAGCGCGAAGGCCGGGTCGTCGGCAAAACTCCCGCCGGTGAGGATCGCCTGTTCGAGGCCGGAAGTGGCCGGCAGCAGGTTCTCGGCGAAGAAGCGGGCGAGCGCGATGCGGGCGGCGTGCGCCGGATCGGTCTCGCCGGCCCTCATGGCCGCGCTCGATGCGAGCCCGGCTTGCGCGAGGCAGGCCGCGCCCTGCACGAGGCCGAACAGGCGCAGATACGGCGTCGCGCCGGGCAGCGCGTCCTGCGGCCGGTTCGAGCCCAAAGCCTTCAGCAGGAAGCCGGTGGCGCGGTCGAGGCTGGAAATCCCCTCGCGCAGCCGCGCGGCGGCGTGGCCGAAGCCGGGTTGGCCGTCCTTCAAGAGGCCTTCCGCCACCCGCCGGATCGCGGCGATCTGGGCGCCGACCGTGGCGCCGCCGTTCAGCGGCAGCTTGCGGGTCACGAGGTCGATCGCCTGGATGCCGTTGGTGCCCTCGTAGATGGCGAGGATGCGCGCGTCGCGCAGGAACTGGGCCGCGCCGGTCTCTTCCACGAAGCCCATGCCGCCGTGCACCTGAAGCCCAAGCGCCGCCACCTCGTTGGCGATGTCGGTGGCGAAAGCCTTGGCCACCGGCGTCAGCAGCGAGGCGCGGTCGTGGGCCGCCCTCCCCTCCGGGCCGTCGGCGGCGTCGAGCGCCTGGGCCGTGAGATAGCAGAGGCCGCGGGCCGCCGCGGTGTAGGCCTTCATGGTCAGGAGCATGCGCTGCACGTCGGCATGCGCCGCGATGGCGCTGACGGGCACCGCCGCGCCCGGCGCCCGGCCCTGGCGGCGCTCGCGGGCGTAGTCGAGCGCCTTCTGCGTCGCGGCCTCGGCCACGCCGACGCCCTGGAGGCCGACATTGAGCCGGGCCGCGTTCATCATCGTGAACATGCAGGCCAGGCCGCGATTCTCCTCGCCGATCAGCCAGCCGATGGCCCCGCCGCCATCGCCGAAGGCCATGGAGCAGGTGGGCGAGGCGTGGATGCCGAGCTTGTGCTCGACGCCCGAGCAGCGAAGATCGTTGCGCGAACCGTCCGGCAGCCGCTTCGGCACGAGGAACAGCGAGATGCCGCGGGTGCCCGCGGGCGCGTCCCTGAGGCGGGCGAGCACGAGATGGCAGATATTGTCGGTGAGGTCGTGCTCGCCGTAGCTGATGTAGATCTTGGACCCGGTGATCTTATAGCTCCCGTCGCCGTTCGGTTCGGCGCGGGTGCGCAGGCCCGAGAGGTCCGAGCCGGCCTGCGGCTCGGTCAGGTTCATCGTGGCGGTCCACTCGCCCGACACGATCTTTTCGAGGTAGCCGGCCTTCAGCGCGTCCGAGCCGTGGGCGGCGAGCGCCTCGATGCCGCCCGCCGTCAGCAGCGGGCCGATGCCGAAGGCGAGGTTGGCTCCGTTCCACAACTCTGTGCACGCCGCCGCGATGAGGTGCGGCAGGCCCTGACCGCCATGTTCGGGCGCGGCGCGCACGCCGTTCCAGCCGCCCGCGACGAAGGCCCGATACGCCTCGCGCCAGCCCGGCGGGGTGGTGACGCGGCCCTCCGCGAACGGCGTGCCGTGCCGGTCGCCCGCGCGGTTCAACGGCGCGAGCACGTTGCCGGCGAACCGGCCCGCCTCCTCCAGGATCGCGACCGCGTCCTCGGGGGCGAGGTCCGTTCCACTCTGGGTCAGCACCGCGTCGAGCCCGGCGACGTGGCGGAGCGCGAAGGCCATCTCCTCGAAGGGGGCGCGGTAGGTCATGGGGCGTGAACCTGTGCTGGCGGCGCTTGCCGTTTGACGGCTCGCACCGGGGAGGGCTAGAGCGCATTCCGACGAAGTGGATGCCGGTTCGTCGAAAGAATGCGCGGCAAAACAGTGACCTAGAGATGCCGGCCTGATGCAATCAGGTCGGACGGCTCCAGGGCCGCTGATCCCCGACACGAGATCGTTTCCCCTCCGACATGGACGGATTCCCGTCAACCGCGACGCAACGCCTGCCCGCCGACGCGGCCGGCCTCGAACGGGCCGCCGCCTTGCTGGCGGCCGGGCGGCTCGTCGCGCTGCCGACCGAGACGGTCTACGGGTTGGGGGCCGACGCCACCGATCCGGCGGCGGTGGCCGGCATCTACGCCGCCAAGGCGCGCCCGAGCTTCAACCCGCTGATCGCGCACCTCCCGACGCTCGACGCGGCGATGGCCGAGGGCGTGTTCGACGCGCACGCCCGAAAACTCGCGAAACGCTTTTGGCCGGGGCCGTTGACCCTGGTGGTGCCGGCGGCGCCCGGCGGCACGGTCTGCGAGCTGGCCCGCGCCGGGCTCGACAGCGTGGCGCTGCGGGTGCCGGGCCATGGAATCGCCCGCGACCTCCTGGCGCGGGTCGGGCGGCCAGTGGCGGCGCCCTCGGCCAACCGCTCGGGGCGGGTGAGCCCGACGAGTGCCGACCACGTGCTGGCCGACCTCGACGGGCGCATCGCCGCCGTGCTCGACGGCGGCGATTGCCCGGTCGGCGTCGAGTCGAGCGTCGTCGCCTGCCTCGGCGGCCCGCCCCGGCTGCTGCGGCCGGGCGGCGCGACCCGCGAGGCCATCGCCGCCGTGCTGGGTTTTTCGCCGGAGACGGACGACGATCCGGGATCGCGCCCGGTCGGCCCGGGCCTGCTCGCCTCGCACTACGCCCCGCGGGCGGCGGTGCGGCTCGACGTGACCCAGATCGCCCCCGGCGAGGCGGCCCTGCTGTTCGGCGCCTTCCGGCCCGAGGGGCTGGCGCAGGCCCGCGCCGTCGAGACCCTGAGCGAGGCGGGCGACGCGGAAGAGGCCGCCGCCCGGCTGTTCTCGGCGCTGCGCCGCCTCGACGCCTCGGGCGCGGCGGTGATCGCGGTCGCGCCGATCCCGGACGCGGGCCTCGGCGAGGCGATCAACGACCGGCTGCGCCGGGCCGCCGCGCCGCGCTGAAATCTTTTTCGCAGATTCGGCAGATTCCTCGGAACCGACCGGGCCCGAGCGCATTGTCCGATCACGAAGGCCAGTTCAGCCCCCAATGGCCTTTTCCCTTCAAGGCTCGGAGCAATCCGAGCCTTTTTTCTTGCGCGTCGTGCAAGCCGTTGCGGGAACGCGGGAAAACCCCCTTCCCTCTCGCGCCCTCCTTCGAGGCTGCTGCGCAGCACCTCAGGATGAGGGGAAGGGGTGGGACTCTCGCCTCACCGACCCCGAAAAAAGTCAGCCGGCGAGCTTGGCGGCGATGCCGGCCACGTGGCGGCCCTGGTAGCGGGCGCCGTCGAGTTCGACCTCGCTCGGCTGGCGCGAGCCGTCGCCGTCGGCGATGGTCGTGGCGCCGTACGGCGAGCCGCCCTTCACCTGCTGGACGCCGTTCTGACCGCTGAAGCTGTAAGGCAGGCCCACCACCACCATGCCGTGGTGGAACATCACCGTGTGGAAGCTCGTCAGCGTGGTCTCCTGGCCGCCGTGCTGCGAGGCGGTGGAGGTGAAGGCCGAGCCGACCTTGCCGACCAGCGCGCCCTTGGCCCACAGGCCGCCGGTCTGGTCGATGAACTGCTTCATCTGCGAGGCCATGTTGCCGTAGCGGGTCGGCGTGCCGAAGATGATCGCGTCGTAATCGGCCAGCTCCTCGACCGTGGCGACCGGCGCCTGCTGGTCGAGCTTGTAGTGGAACTGCCGGGCCACCTCTTCCGGCACCAGCTCGGGCACGCGCTTGACCGCGACCTCGGCCCCGGCCTCGCGGGCGCCCTCGGCCACGGCCTGCGCCATCCGCTCCACGTGACCCCAGGACGAGTAGTAGAGAACCAGAACCTTTGCCATCGCTCGAACGTCCCGTCTTGACGGCCCGCGTGCCCGCGGCCCCTTTTCGATGGGCAGAGTATGGCGGTTTACCCCGCTTGCAGAAATGCCCCGATCTGCAAGATCATCCTTGCATCGATGCAAGGAGAGGCGAGCGGTGGCGGTGGCGTGGGACGAGTTCCGCCTCGTGCGGGCCATCGCCGAGCGCGGCGCCCTGGCGCCGGCCGCGGGCCAGCTCGGCATCAACCCCTCGACCGCCTTCCGGCGGCTCGCGGCCTTGGAGGCGGGGCTCGGCGCGCGCCTGTTCGAGCGCCACCGCTCCGGCTACGTGCCGACGCCCGCGGGCGAGGCGATGGTCGCTGCCGCGGGCCGGATGGAGGAGGAGGCCGCCCGGTTCGACCGCGAGGTGGCGGACCGCGCCTCGGTGCCCTCGGGGAGCTTGCGGATCACCGCACCCGCGGGGCTCGCGGTCGATCTGCTGATGCCGATGCTCGCCCGCTTCCGCGGGCTCTATCCGCGGGTGCTGCTCGATCTCGTGGTGTCGGAGGAGGCGCTGAACCTGTCGCGGCGCGACGCCGACGTGGCCTTGCGTGCCACCCGCGAGCCGCCGGACAACCTCGTCGGGCGCCGCCTCTCGGGGGTGGCCTGGGCGGTCTACGGCCCGGCCGGGGCGGAGCCTGCGGCGGACCCGCTCTGGGTCAGCCCGGACGAGGGCGTGGCGGGCGGCCTGTTCGCCCGCTTCGTCGCCGCGCGGGCCGCGCCCGAGCGGGTGGCGTTGCGGCTCAACTCGGTGCAGGGCCTGTGCGAGGCGGTGGCCGCGGGCATCGGCATCGGGGCACTGCCCTGCTACGTCGCCGACCGCCATCCGGCCCTGCGTCGCCTCTCCGGCCCGGAGCCGGAATTGGCGGCCGACCTCTGGCTCCTGACCCATCCGGACCTGCGCCGCTCGGTGCGGGTGCGCGCGTTTCTGGAGCACACGGCGGCCGAGATCGCGCCGCTGCGAGCGGGGCTGGAGGGGCGGGGCGGAAAGGTTTTTTGATGGGGCGGAAGCCGCGCTGGTTTTTCGATAGAGGGCGCCCGTCGCTCGTCCCACCCTCCCCCTCATCCTGAGGTGCCGCGCAGCGGCCTCGAAGGAGGGCTCCAGGGATCGCGCGCGTACTGGAGCCCTCCTTCGAGGCTACGCTTCGCTCCGCACCTCAGGATGAGGGGGATGGATGGGAGGGCGGAAGAGGAATCCGTATGGCCCGGCGCGAAGAGCGCCGCGCTTGAGCGGCCTCGGCTTTCAGCCGAGGCGTCGAGCGGAGCGAAAGCCTAAGCCCGCGGATGCGGGCGCCGGCGACTGAGGCCAACCCAGAGACGGGTGAATACAATTGCGCCAGGGGCGCTTCCCCCTGTATAAGCCCGTCATCCCCTCATTCATCGCGACACGGGATCCTCCGGGCTTCAAGCCGGAGGTCGCGGGAAGCCCGTTTCCGCTCCCCTGGCGCGACGCCCCGAACGACACCGTCTGGAGTTTGCCCGATGTCCCAAGGTCCGCTGATGCCCAAGGCGACCGCCGTGTGGCTCGTCGAGAACACCTCGCTGGCCTTCGAGCAGATCGCCGACTTCTGCAAGCTGCACCCGCTGGAGGTGAAGGGCATCGCCGACGGCGAGGTCGCGGCGGGCATCAAGGGGCTCGATCCGATCACCACCGGCCAGCTCACCCGCGACGAGATCGAGCGGGCGCAGCGCGCCCCGAACTACAAGCTCAAGGTCGCGGTCTCGAAGGTGAAGCTGCCGGAGGTCAAGCGCACCACCAAGGGCCCGCGCTACACCCCGCTGTCGCGCCGCCAGGACCGCCCGAACGCCATCCTCTGGCTGATCCGCAACCATCCGGAGCTGAAGGACGCGCAGATCATCCGGCTCGTCGGCACCACCAAGTCGACGATCCAGCAGATCCGCGAGCGCACCCACTGGAATTCGAGCCAGCTCTCGCCACTCGATCCGGTGACGCTGGGCCTGTGCTCGCAGATCGACCTCGACTTCGAGGTGCAGCGCGCCGCCAAGGACCGCCCGGCGGTGGTCCAGCCGGACGGCGGCGCCAAGCTCCTGCCGACCGAGGTCTCGACCGCCCCGGCAGCCGAGGAGGCCGAGGACGAGGATCTCAATGCGGATGCCGTCTTCGCCAAGCTCAAGGGCATGAGCCGCATCGACGAGGACGACGAGGACTAGGTCTGGCGCCTCCAAAAGCATCATTTGATGAGAAGCGAGGCCTCCTGCTCTTGAGCGGGAGGCCTTCTTCGTTTGAAAATTTCAAGAATTTTCGCGCAATTCCTGCGAAGACGCCGCGCCAGGGAGAATTTGGCAAGGGATTGCCGATAGACATTTCGCAAGAATCGGCGAGCGCCCCCCTCGCGGGGATTGCAACGCTCGGAAAAGCCGATCTCGGGACCGGGGTTGACGATGCTCGCGAGATTGTCCGACGAATTGTGTCTCTTATCGACCAAAGCATTCGTCGATGTCGAACTCATCGACGGCGGCGACACCGTCGTGGTGAAGTTCGAGGGCGCCGATTGTCGGACGGTCGGCGTGATGATGTCGCGCCGGGTGATGCAGGGCATGGTCCGCGCGCTCACCGGCCTCGCTGCCGAGGCCGAGCCGGCGGACCGGCTGCGGCCGGGGGGCTGAGCCGTCAGGAGGGCAGCCGTTCGATCAGCCCCTGGATCTCCCCCGGCAGCGGCGTGCGGTCGGTGCGGGCGTAGAGGTCGCGCAGCTGTCGGCCGATTTCGGCCAGGCTCATCGAGCCCTTCACGATCAGCCGGTCGGCTTGTCGCCCGAGGCTCTCCTTCTCGGAAGGCGTGATTTCTTTAGCGGTCAGCACCACCACCGGCACGTTGCCGTCGGGGCGCCCGCGCAAGGCGCGCAGGAAGGCGAAGCCGTCCATCACCGGCATCATCAGGTCGAGCAGGATCAGGCTCGGGCG
The DNA here is from genome assembly GCF_038442325.1 of Methylorubrum subtropicum. NCBI lineage: Bacteria > Pseudomonadati > Pseudomonadota > Alphaproteobacteria > Hyphomicrobiales > Methylobacteriaceae > Methylorubrum > Methylorubrum subtropicum. Next base: position 177,062 of record NZ_JBBXMW010000008.1, read on the forward strand.
GGCCGCATCCAGGCTGTCGAGGCCTTGCGCGCCGTTCTCCGCCTCGCGCACCTGCCAGCCCTCGCGCTGGAGCGTGCGGCGCATCCGCTCGCGGGCGTCCGGGTCGTCGTCGACGATGAGGACGCTGCCCTCGTGTTCGGTCGGGCGGTAGCGCTCCATCGCCTCCTTGAGGGCCCCCCAATCGACCGGCTTGACGAGGTAGTCGGTGGCGCCGAGCACGTGGGCGAGGCTGAACTCGTTGACCACGCTGGTGATGATCACCGGGGTCTCGGCGATGTCGGGATCGGTGCGGATCGCGTGCAGCACCGCCCAGCCGTCCATGCGCGGCATCTCGATGTCGAGCAGGATCGCCCGCGGCTTGAGTGCGCGGGCGAGCGTCAGCCCGGCCCGGCCGTCGTTGGCGGTGCGCACCCGGAACCCCTCGCGTTCGAGGAAGCGCTGGAGCAGGTCGCGGGCCGCGGGGTCGTCGTCCACCAGCAGCACCACGTCGTGGAGATGCGCCTCGCCCTCGGTGATCTCGTGGACGCGCGCCGCCACGCTCTCGGCGGCCTCCTCCTCCTCGTGCAAAGCCAGTTCGGCGGGCAGCCGGATCGTGAAGGTCGCGCCCTTCCCGTAGGTGCTGGCGACATCGATCGCCCCGCCCATCCGCTCGCAGAAGGCGCGGGTGATGGCGAGCCCGAGCCCCGTGCCGCCGAACTGGCGCGTGGTCGATTCGTCGGCCTGCGAGAACCGCTCGAACAGCCGGCCCATCTGCTCCTCGGTGAGCCCGATGCCGGTGTCGGAGACGGCGAACGTCAGCCAGTCGGCGCCCTCCCCCCTGCTGCGGCGGACCGTGAGCGCGATGTCGCCGTCCTCCGAGAATTTGGCGGCGTTGCCGATCAGGTTGATCAGCGATTGGCGCAGCTTCAGCTGGTCCTGATGCATCGCGCCGAGATCGGGTCCGAGATCGAGGCGGAAGCGGTTGCGCTTCTTCGCGATCAGGCTCTGCGTCGCCGCCGACACGTCGTCCACGAGGCTCGCCACGTCGAAGGTCTCGGCGGCGAGCGTCATGCGCCCGGCCTCGATCTTCGAGATGTCGAGCACGTCGTTGATGAGCCCGAGGAGATGGCGGGCGGAAGATTCGATCTTGCGCAGGTCCGGCAGCAGCTCGGCCTGGCCCAGATCCTCCAGCTCCTCGCCGAGCATCTCGGAATAGCCGATCACCGCCGAGAGCGGCGTGCGCAGTTCGTGGCTCATGTTGGCCAGGAACTGGCTCTTGGCGAGGTTGGCGGCCTCTGCCGCCGCCCGGGCGCGCTCGGCCTCGGCCTCCGCTTCCTTGCGCACGGTGATGTCGATGTTGAGCCCGACCCATTCGCGGATCGCGCCGTCCTCGGCCAGCACCGGCACGCCGCGCACCTCGGTGTCGCGCCATTCTCCGTCGTGGCGGCGCAGCCGGTACTCGACCGCGTAGGGCCGCACCTGCTCGACGCATTCGGCCCAGACTTCCGCGGCCCTGGCGCGGTCTTCGGGATGGACCGCATCGACCCAGCCCCAGCCCTGATAGGCCTCCTCGCTCTGCCCCGTGTAGGCGGCCCAGCGCGGCTGCGGCGGCATCAGCTCGCCCTCCGCGGTGGTGTTCCAGATCACCGCCGCCGAGGCGTCGATCAGCGCGCGGAAGCGCTCTTCCGAGAGGCGCAGCGCTTCCTGCGCCTCGCGCGTCTCGGTCACGTCGGTGTTGGTGCCGTACCAGCGCTCGACCGTGCCGTCGGGGCCCCGCACGGGTTCGGCGAGCGACAGGAACCAGCGGTATCGCCCGTCCTTCCCGCGAAGGGGGAACGTGTCCTGCCAGGATTGCCCCGCGGCGATGCAGGCGGAGAAGCGCGCGGCGGCGCGCTCCAGATGGTCGGGGTGGTGCAGCTTGCGCCAGCCGGCATCGGCCATCTCGGCGGGCGTCGTGCCGGTATAGTCGTACCAGCGGCGATTGTACCAGAACAGGTTGCCCGCCCCGTCGGCGATCCAGGCGAGCTGGGGCAGCGCGTCGGCGAGGTTGCGGAAATCGGCCTCGCTCGGCGGGGCAGCGTGGGCGCTCACGGTGGTGTTCTCCATCGTCCGTCCCCTTACCGCCGCAGCCGGTTGCCGAGCACGAAGCCGAACAAGCCCATCAGCACGATGCCGACGGCGCCCTGCACGCCGACGAGCAGGTTGGTGATGCGCCCGTCCGGCTTCACCCCGATCTCCGGCGGGTTGGCGGTGAGCATGTTGAGGGCGCTGTAGCTGACGAGGTCGAGGGGGTTGTAGGTCGGGACATCCGTGCCCTCCCGCGACAGGCCGCCGGTCGCCCCGTAGGCCACCGCGAACAGGACGATGCCGATGGCGAAGGCGCGGGCGATGCGCGACAGGCTCTCGCCGTAATCGCACAGCCACTCGACGTAGCGGTCGGCGATCCAGCGATAGCCGTGGGTGACGGTGCCGCGCAGATCGCGTGCGGAAAAGGCCTTGTGGGCCTGCTGGCCGGCATGGCGCCGGCCCATGCGGCGCCCGCGCTTGTAGGCCCAACTCGCCCCCGTATGGCTGCCGATGCTCTGGAGGTTGCGCTCCAGCGCGAGGTAGCTCGCCTGCGCCGCCTCGTACTCGCCCGCCGCCTCCTCGCCGACGCAGCCGCCGAGCTGCTCGTGCGAGAGCCGCACCCCTTCGAGCCATGCGCCGGCGAAGCGCGCGTGACGCAACTTGCACGTGGTCAGGTCGAGCCGCACGAGGCTGGTGCGGGCGAAATCCGCCCCCGACAGGTCGGCCCCGTCGAGGCGGCAGCCCGCGAGGTTGGCGCCCCGCAGGCGCGAGCCGGTCAGCCGCGCCTTCTTCAGGCTCGCCCCCTCGAAATCCGCCCCCGTGAGGTTGCAGTCGGACAGGTTCGCCTCGTCGAGGCGCGCGGACCGGAACACCGAATCGTCGGCGTCGGCCCCGGAAAAGTCGGTGCCCCACAGGTCGGCGCCGGGAAAGCGCGCGCCGTCGAGCAGCGCCTTCCGGAAGCTCGCGAAGCGCATCACGGCGTCGGAGAAGTCGGCATCCTCCAGCATCGCCTCGCCGAAGGCCGCCTGCCCCCCCGCGACGCCGTGGAAGCGCGCCCCCGAGAGGTCGGCGCCGGAAAAGTCCGCTTCCTCCAGGCAGGCCCCCTCGAACCCGGCCGAGCGGGCGAGGATGCCGGGCAGCTTGGCGCGCCGGAGGTTCGCCCCCGACAGGTCGGTCTCTTCGAGATCGGCTTCCCCGAGGTCGGCGCCGCCGAGGTCGAGCCCGCCGGTGTCAGTTGCCCACCACGCGGGCGGCGCGCCCGCCTCGATGCGCGGTTCGAGCGCCGCGCGGCCCAGGCGCAGCCCGGCGAGCCCGCCCCGGCCCGCGCCATCGAGGGGGGCGGCCCCGGCGCCGAGCTGCGCCAGCAGGGCGGCGACGCGCGGATCGCCCCCGGTCTCGCCACGTTGCCCGCCATGTTGCACCGCCGCGTCCCGCACCATATCCACCCCTCGCACCGTCGCCTTGAGCGATACAGGCAGGCGGGGCCAAATGGCGAGACGCTTGCACCGCGGCGATTGTGTGATCCGGCGGGCGTTCCGCGCGTTGATGCGGGGCGCGGTGACGGCGCGATGAGGGGATGGGCGGGCGTGTCGGGCAAGATTCTGCTGGTCGAGGACCACGAGGAGATCTGGGACTTCCTGTCCCGCCGCCTCAAGCGCCGCGGCTACGAGGTGGTGCTGGCCCATGACGGCGAGGCCGGCGTGCAGCAGGCCCGCGCGGCCCAGCCCGACGTGATCCTGCTCGACATGAACCTGCCGGTGCTCGACGGCTGGTCCACCGCCCGCGCCCTCAAGGCCGGCGGCGACACCCGCGCGATCCCGATCATCGCGCTCACCGCCCACGCCATGTCGGGCGACCGCGACAAGGCGATCCAGGCCGGCTGCGACGACTACCACGCCAAGCCGATCGATTTCCCGAAACTCCTGAGCCAGATCGGCGCGGCGATCGGGGCGGCGTCCTGAGCGTGGCCGGGGCAGACGCCTCCACCACTCCTCCTCCCATTCACCCCCTCATCCTGAGGCGCTGCGCGAAGCGCAGCCTCGAAGGAGGGCTCCAGCTCGCGCGGCGATCCCTGGAGCCCTCCTTCGAGGCTGCTTCGCAGCACCTCAGGATGAGGGTGTGGGGGGGAGACGCGCACCGAAACGCCCTTCTTCCCGGCACGCAGGCGATGGTCCGATGAGCGACGATCCGGTCACGGCGCGCCTGATGCGGCGGGCGCTGCCGGTGGTGACGGCGCTCGCCTCTCTGCTGCTGGTCGTGACGCTGGCCGGCGCCCTCTATCTCGGGCGCGACATCCTCGTGCCGGTGGCGCTCGCGATTCTTCTCAGCTTCGTCCTGCTGCCGGCGGTGCGGGCGCTCCGGCGCCTGCGGGTGCCGCGGGCGGCGGCCGTGCTCGTCGTGGTGCTCCTGGCCTTCGGCATCCTCGTCGCCGTCGGCGGGCTGATCGCCCGCGAGGCGGCGCAGCTCGCCACCGACCTGCCGCGCTACTCCATCACCCTGCGCGACAAGATCACGGCGCTCCGTGCGGCGACCGCCGAGCGCGGCGGCCTGTCCGACAGCTTCTCCGGCTTCTTCGACATGGCCGAGGAGATCGGCAAGGAGCTGCAGCCCCCCGCCCCCGAGACGACCGCGGATGCCCGGCTCGGCACGGCCGAGCGGCCGATGCAGGTCGAGATCCACGCCCCCCGCTCGGGCCTGCTGAAGACGCTGGGCTCGGTCGCGGGCGGCGTGCTGCATCCGCTGGCGACGTTCGGCCTGATCCTGCTGTTCACGATCTTCATCCTGTTGCAGCGGGAAGACCTGCGCAATCGCGCGATCCGCTTGGCCGGATCGAGCGACCTGCGCCGCACGACGGCGGCGATCGACGACGCCACCGGCCGCCTCAGCCGGCTGTTTCTGGCGCAGCTCGCCCTCAACTTCGCCTTCGGCCTCGTGATCGGGGTGGGCCTGTGGGCCATCGGCGTGCCGAGCCCGATCCTGTTCGGCGTCATCGCCGGCATCTCGCGGTTCGTGCCGTATGTCGGCGCGGTGATCAGCGCGGTGCTGCCGCTCGCCATCGCGGTCGCGGTCGATCCGGGCTGGTCGATGGCGATCCAGGTCGCGATCCTGTTCGTCGTGGTCGAGCCCATCGCCGGCCACGTGGTCGAGCCGCTGCTCTACGGCCACTCCACCGGCATCTCGCCGATGGCGGTGATCCTGGCGGCCACGATCTGGACCTTCCTGTGGGGGCCGATCGGCCTCTTGCTCGCCACCCCGCTGACCGTCTGCCTCGTCGTGCTCGGGCGTCATGTCGAGCGATTGTGGTTCCTCGACGTGATCCTCGGCGACCGGCCCGCGCTCGGCCCCCAGGAAATTTTTTATCAGCGCATGCTGGCGGGCGATCCGGCCGAGGCGATCGAGCAGGGCCGGCTTTTCCTGAAGGAGCGGGCGCTCGTCACCTATTACGACGAGGTGGTGCTGGCCTCGCTCCGGATGGCGCAGGAGGATGCCGCCCGCGGCACCCTCGACCGTGCGCGCCAGGGACAGGTGGGCGCGAGCGTGCGTGTCGTCGTCGAGACGCTGGGGCAGGTGCGGGCCCGCGGCCTGCCGTTCCTCGGTCGCCGCCAGAAGACCGCCAGCGCCGAGGCCGAGGCCGCCTTCGCCGCCGTGGGGCCGGACCGCAGCACCGCCGCCATCGTGCTGCGCCCCGACGACCTCGCCCCCGGCTGGCGCGGCGCCACCCCGGTGCTCTGCGTGACGAGCGGTGGCGCTTTCGACGAGGCCGCCACCCTGATGCTCGCCCAGACGCTGACCCGCCACGGCCTCGCCGCGCGGGCGGTGTCGCAGGAGGCGCTGCGCGCCCTGAGCCCGGAGGAGCGGCCGGCGCTGATCTGCTTCTCCTATCTCGACCCGATCAGCCTCTCGCAGATCCGCCTGACGCTGCGGCGCGCCCGCCAGGCGGTGCCGGGGGTGAGCGTGATGGTCGGCTTCTGGCGCGAGCGCGACCCGGCCTCCCTCGGGCGCCTGCGCCGCCAGATCGCCGCCGACCGCCTCGTCACCTCGCTCGGCGACGCCCTGGGGGCCGCGCTGGAGCAGGCGCGGGCCGCGCCGGAACCGATGCGGCGGGCGGCGGAGTAGGGCTGCCGACGACAACCCCACCGTCATTCCGGGGCGCCGAAGGCGAACCCGGAATCCACGACTGGCCGCGACAGGTCGATTGCGACCGGGCACCGCGCATCATGGGTGGATTCCGGGTTCCGCTTCGCGGCCCCGGAATGACGGCGAGAGGTCGTCAGAACCGGCCGGCGCACAATCCGGCCGCGCCTGTCACCCTGCACCAACAGCCCCGCCGCCCGATCCGCTGGACCGCCGCCCGGCGCGACGATACTCCGGCAGGACTCGTGAAAAAGGCGGGAGGACGCCAGGGTGACAGCCGACGACACGCCCGAGATCCTACTGATCCGCCAGACCCGGCCCGACGTGGCCGAGCGGCTTAGCCACCGCTTCCGCCTGCACCGGCTGGAGGAGGCGCCCGACCGCGACGCCTTCCTCTCCGAGATCGGCCCGCGCATCCGCGGGCTCGCCGTCGGCGCGATGAGCCCGATCGATGCCGCCCTGTTCGAGCGGCTGCCGAACCTCGAGATCGTGTCGAGCTTCGGCGTCGGCTACGACACCATCGACGTGAGGGAGGCCGCCCGCCGCGGGATCGTCGTCACCCACACCCCCGACGTGCTCTCCGACGAGGTGGCCGACCTCGCGCTGGGCCTGCTGCTCGCGACCGTGCGGCGCATCCCGCAGGCCGACCGCTACCTGCGCGAGGGCCGCTGGCGGCAGGCGAGTTTTCCGCTCACGACGAGCCTGCGCGAGCGCAAGGCCGGCATCCTCGGCCTCGGGCGGATCGGCCGGGCCATCGCGACGCGGCTCGAAGCCTTCGGCGTGAGCGTCGCCTATCACGGCCGCACGCCGCAGGACGTGGGTTACGCCTATCACGACAGCCTAATCGGGCTGGCGCAAGCGAGCGACATCCTGATCGTCGCCGCCCCTGCCGGGCCGGACACGAAGGGCATCGTCGATGCCGCGGTGCTGGACGCGCTCGGGCCGGACGGCATCGTGATCAACATCGCCCGCGGCAGCCTGATCGACGAGGCGGCGCTGACCGCAGCATTGCAGGCCGGCACCATCCTCGGCGCCGGGCTCGACGTGTTCGAGAACGAGCCGCACGTGCCGGACGCGCTCGCCGCCCTCGACAACACCGTGCTGCTGCCGCATGTCGGCTCCGGCTCCCACTATACGCGGGCGGCGATGGGCCGGCTCCTGACCGACAACCTGTTCGCGTGGTTCGAGGGTCGGGCGCCGCTGACCCCCGTTCCCGAGACGCCGGGCCTGCGCGCACGATGAGGTTCGTTTCCGTGCCGCCGCGCCCCGCCACCCTCGCCCTCGCCGTCCTCCTGCCGCTCGCCGCCGCCGCGCAGGAGGCGACGACGCCCCCGCAGAGCAGCATGCCGGCTACCCTGCCCGACACCGTGGCCGGGGCGGCGGGCAGCTGGGACCTCGCCATCGCGGGCGGGCAGCGGCGCTGCGTGCTGACGCTCTCGGCCGACAGCGGCCCGGCCGGCCGGATCGTGCGCTTCCCCGCGGGCTGCCGCCGGGCGCTGCCGGTGATGGCCGGGATCGCCGGCTGGCTCTACGCCGACGACGGCATCCGCCTCGTCGACACCAACGTCCGGCCGATCCTGAGCTTCGCCCGCGAGCCCGACGGCCGCAGCCTCGGCGCGACCGCCGGGAACGGCGAGCGCTACAGCCTCGTCCCCCTCCAGATCGCCGCCATGCGCCCGGCCTCCGACACGCCGCCCGCGCCCGAACCCGCCGCAGCGCCGCAACCGACCGCCGCCCCCGCGCCCCCGCCGGAGGGCCCGGCGCCGGGCCTCTACGCCCTCGACCGCGCCACGCAAAAGGACGTCTGCCGCCTCGAACTGGCGCCCCCCGACGCCGCGGCCAAGGAAGCGCCGGTGCGCCTCCTGCCCGGCTGCCGCGACAGCGGGATCACGGTGTTCGACCCCGCGACCTGGCGCTTCGCCTCCGGCCTCCTCACCCTCAAGGCCCGCCGCGGCCACGCGGTCAACCTCATCGCCCTCCCCGACGGCCGCTGGCGCCGCGACCCCGATGTCGGGGTGACGTTCGTGCTCAGGAAGGTCGAGCCGTAACGCTCAACCCAAGCCTCAAAAAACCGCCCGCGCGGCCAGATGCGCCCCGAGCCCGAGCAGGCCGACAAAGAAGACCTTGCGGAAGACCGGCTCGCTGACCCGGCCGCGCACCCAGCCGCCGACGAACATGCCGCCGAGGGCGGGCAGCAGCGCGAGCAGCGACACGCCCGCGATCTTCGGCCCCAGCACCCCGGTCCCGGTGAGCGCCACGGCGAGCGCGATGGTCGAGACCGTGAAGGACAGGCCGAGCGCCTGGATCAGGTCGTCCTTGGAGAGCCCCAGCGCGCCGAGATAGGGCGCGGCCGGGAACGACGACACGCCGGTCGCCGCCGTCACCACCCCGGTCGCCCCGCCGATGATCGGCGCGAGCCAGCGCTCAGTGGCGGGCGCCACGGTCAGCCGCAGGGCGGCGAGCCCGTAGGCGGCGTAGATCATCAGGGCGATCCCCAGCGCGATGGTGGCCTCGCGCCCGTAGCGCCCGTGCAGCAGCGCGCCGGCCGCGAGCGTCGTCAGCGTGCTCGCCACCAGCAGCGGCCACAGCCGCTTCGCCAGCGCACCGAAGCGCGGCCCCGCCACCAACTGCCAGACATTGGTGACGAAGGCCGGCACCACGAGGATCGCGGCGGCCTCCGCCGGCGTCATGACGAGGCTCAGCAGCCCCACCGCGACGGGCGGCAGCCCGAGCCCGACCACGCCCTTGACGAAGCCGGCCAGCAGAAAGGCGAAGGCCGCGATGGCGAGCGCCGAGGGATCGAGGGGGAAGGTCATTTTTTCGTTTCGGGCCAGTGGGTCGTCGTGGAGGGTCGGGCGCGCCGGGCGGCGTGTGACACCCGCGCCGTCATTGCGAGGAGAAGCCGAAGCAATCCAGGGCGCGCGGGTGCCGGAGATGGTGGAACCGTGCCGACGCAGCGGCTCAGCGGACGCCCTGTCCTGACGATGCGGAGCGCTGGATTGCTTCGGCTCCGCCTCGCAATGACGGGGAGAGCCTGTCGTCGGCCGGGGCGTTGAAGTCACAAAAAATCAGTCGCCGACGAGCAGCGCGTCCCGGAAATCGACCTCCGGATCGGTGCTGACCGCAGCCGCCGGCGGCTCGATGAGGTGGGCCGGGACGGCGCAGCCGCGCCCCGCGTCGGAGCGCGTCGCGAAGGCCACGAGGGCGAGGAGCGCCGCGAGGACGATCGCGGTGCTCTCCAGAAGGGTTCGTCCCGGGACGAGGGTGTGTGCCTGCCGTGCCATGGGCCGAAACTTCGGCGGAGCCGGCGCCCGTCACAATGCGGAACTCGCCCCATTCAGCCTTCGGCTCAGCCGAAGGCACTTGCGGCCGCGCTCCAGGCGTCGGACCATGGCCCGATGCGCTTCGATCTCACCGATCTCCGCCTGTTCCTGCACGTGGTCGAGGCCGAGAGCATCACCCGCGGCGCCGAGCGGGCGGGTCTCGCGCTGGCCTCGGCGAGCGAGCGCATCCGCGGGATGGAACTCGACGGCGGCGTGCCGCTCTTGGAGCGCCTGCCCCGCGGGGTGCGCCCGACGCCGGCCGGGCAGGCGGTGGCGCACCATGCCCGCACGGTGCTGGCGCAACTCGAACAGATGCGCGGCGAACTCGGCCAATACGCCCGCGGCCTGCGCGGGCATGTGCGCCTGCTCTCGGTGACGGCGGCGGTCGCGGCCTTCCTGCCGGAGGTTCTGTCCGACTTCCTCGCGGCGCACCCTGGCATCGACATCGATCTGGAGGAGCGCACCAGCCGCGAGACCGTCGATGCGGTGGCAGGCGGCCTCGCCGACCTCGGCATCGTCGCCGACACCACCGAACTCGCCGACCTGGAGACGCGACCCTTGCGCCCCGACCGGCTCGTCGTCGTGGTGGCGGAGAGCCATCCGCTGGCGGCGCGGGCGGCGGTCGCGCTCCGGGAGGTGCTGGACGAGCCGTTCGTGGGTCTGAGCCACAGCCGCTCGCTCCAGACCTATCTGGCCGGCCACGCCGCGCGGGCGGGCCGCCCGTTCAAGCTGCGGGTGCGGCTCGGCGGGCTCGACGCGGTCTGCCGCATGGTCGCCCGCGGCGTCGGCATCGCCATCGTGCCGGAGGCGGTCGCCGTGCGCGCCGTCGAGACGGCGGGCATCCGCATCGTGCCGCTCAGCGACCCCTGGGCCTGCCGCCGCCTCGTCCTCGCCGCCCGCCGGTTTTCCGCACTGCCGGCGCATGCGCGCCAGCTGGTGGATCACCTGACCGCGGAAGCCGCGGGCTGAGGCCGCGTCAGAACCGCGCCGGGTCGAGCTCGAAGGTCGGCGGCAGCGCCTCGAACCATTCGCCGTAATAGGGATCGCGCGGAATCTTCGCCGCCCAGCGTGCCCGAAAAGCGGCGTGCTCGGCTGGATCGACGGTGCGGGCGCGGTTGCGGCTCTCGTAGTGGTAGAGTTCGGCTTCCGCGCAATAGACGCTGCGCAAGCCGCGCTCGTAGAGGCGCAGGCACAGGTCCACGTCGTTGTAGTTGACCGCGAATCCCTCGTCGAAGCCCTGGATCGCCTCGAAGTCCGCGCGCCGCACCATCACGCAGGCGCCGGTCACCGCGAGGTAGTTGCGGTTGCCCGCGGTCGAGAAGAAGTGGCCGGGGTCTTCCCGCGGGTAGGTGCGGCGGGGGTGGTCGGGCGTGGCGTCGATCACGCTGACGCCGACATGCTGCAGCTCGCCGGTCTCGAACAGAAGTTTCGCCCCGACCGCGCCGACGCCGGGGATGGCGAGCAACGCCAGCATCGCCTCGATCCAGTCCGGCGTGATGACCTCGACGTCGTCGTTGAGGAAGACCAGCACGTCGCCGGTGGCTGCGCGGGCGCCGAGATTCATCTTGGCCGCGACGTTGAATTCGGGCCGCGCCCACGTCACCGCGCGGGCGCCGTGGCGCTCGAGCGCGGCTTTCGTGCCGGGCCGCAGGTCGCCGTTGTCGACCGCGACGATCTCGATGGATTCGTAGGTGCTGGTGCCCCGGATGCTGGCGAGGCAGGCGGCGAGCAGATCGACCGTTTCCCCCCGCACCACGCTGTCGCGCCCCGCCGTCGGGATCACGATCGAGACGGGCGGGCGTTCCTTGAGCACGCGGCGCAGGTGGAAGCTGCCGGCGAACGCCGTGGGGCGCACGGTGTCGAGCCCGCCGGTGCGGCGCGCCCGATCCTCCAGCGCGCGGATTGCGGCGGCGACCACGTAGCCCTTGTTGTCCATGGCCTGCGCCGTCGAGCCGGGGATCGCCCGCCAGTGGTAGAGAACCTGCGGCACGTGGCGGACATGGCGGGCGTGCTCGGTGTAGCGCAGGACGAAGTCGTAATCCTGCGCGCCCTCGCACTCAGAGCGGAACCCGCCGATCCGGCCCACGATGTCCCGCCGGTAGAGCGCCAGATGGGCCGTGTACATGCAGGCCTCCAGCGTCTCGGGCGACCAGTCGGGCTTGAAGAACGGCTCGTAGCGCTCGCCGTCCACCGTCATCTTGTCCTCGTCGGAATAGACGAAGTCGGTTTCCGGGGCCGCGTTCAGGGCCGCCACCAGGGCGAAGAGGGCGTGGGGGGGGATCGTGTCGTCGTGGTCGATCAGGGTGAGCCAGTCGCCGGTGGCCAGCGCCAGCGCGTCGTTGCTCGCCGCGACGATGCCGCCGTTCTTTTCCCTCGAATGCAGGCGCACCCGCGGTTCCTCGGCCGCCAGCCGCCCCAGCATCGGGGCGATGTGGGGGGCGGTGGAGGCGTCATCGCACAGGCACAGCTCCCAGTCGGGGTAGCTCTGGGCCCGGATGCTGGCGAGCGCTGCCGCGAGATAGAGCTCGGGCGTGTTATAGACCGGCATGACGATGGAGATGCGGGGGCGGATCGCGAAGCCTTCGATCGCCGCGCGCATCGCTGGCGCGCTCGGCAGGGCCGGCCGCTCGACCCGCTCGATCCAGGCGGCGTAGGAGGCCGACGCCGGGCGCGGCCGGGCGCTCTCCCAAAACTCCCGCCACAGGGCGGCGGGCGGGCGCGACCGGGCGAGGCGGGCCAGCCGCGGGATCAGGGCGGCGGGGCGGCGCTCGTCCGGGGCCAACCGCGCCAGAAGCCGCCGGGCGATACTCAGTGCGGCGCGGGGCCCGCTCAGGGGTTCGAGGCTGGCGCGCGACAGCCGGAACCGCCCGCTCGCGGCCAGTGGATCGAGGCGCAAGCCCCGCACCCGGCGCGGCAGGCGCACGAGATCGTCGATCCCGCCCTCTTCGCGAAGTTCGAGGCGCAGCGCGCGGTCCTCGCGAAAGCCCGACCCGTCATCGACGTAGAGCAGCGGGACGAGCTTGGTGGTGCCGAGCGGTTCGAGATCGAGCCGCAGCCGCACCCAGCCGCCCTTCAGGCGCAAGCGGAACAGCCGCCCGCCACCGGGGCGGGTCAGGCGGAACTGCGGATCGGCCCCGGTCGAGCGCCACAGGCCCTCGCCCTCCGGCTCCAGCTGTCCCTTCGGTTGGATATGGCAGGCGATCATGCCGGCTGGGTTAGAGCATCGGCCCGAAAGGTGGCAACGGCTTTCGGAAAAAAGCCGATGCGGCGCATAAACTTAGACAATCGTCCTGGATTTCATATCCAGGACGATTGTCTATCCGCTCGCGAGGTGAACCGCGAGCCAGATCGTCGGATCGGCGGTCGCCTCGACCCGGTGGCGGCGATTGCGCGCGATCCAGACGTGGTCGCCGGGCGCCAGACGAAGCGGTTCGGGCGCGTCTTCGAACCGGAGCGTGGCGGCGCCGGCCAGCACCGCGACCCACTCGTCCTCCTCCTGGTCGTACCAGAAGCCCGGCGGGCTCGCCTGCCCGCGGGAGACGATCCGCTCGATCCGGGCGCCCGGCGCGGAAACAAGCGTGGCGAAGGTCTCCGCGGGCGCGCCCTCCGGCGGCAGGCCGGCGAACAGGTTGGGCACGTCCTCGCTCATCCGCCTCACCCCCGTGATGCCACCGATGCCGGCCCCGCGGCGTTGACCGATACGCCAAAGCTTCAAGGGACGCCGCGCCATGCCCGAGACCGATCCCCCGCCGCCCCCGCCCGCCGATCCGGATGCCGGCCTGCCGACCCCGCCGAGCCCCGGCCGGGTGCCGCCGCCGCGGCTGCCGCCGGAGCCGAAGCCCGCGCAGGACGACGGGGACGCGTGAGGCGCCTCACCCGCGCTCGGACGCGTCGTCGGGGCGTGCATTCAAGCGCGCGTGCAGCCGCTCCGGCAGGATCGCGGCCCATCCCCCCACGCCGTCGCCCGCCACGAGGGCGGCGACCGCCGCCGCGCACGCGTCGGGCTCCAACTCGGCGAGCAGCGCCTCGATCTCGCCCGACACGGGAAGCCCCCTCATCGCGGCGATGCTCGCGACCTGGGCCGGCGTGAAGGCGGCCTGCGCCGGCCGGTCGTCGGCGCCCGCGGCCAAAGCGGGCAGGACCGCGTAGACCTCGCCGAGCCGCAGCTCGACCCCGACGGCCTCGAGCCGCAGCACGGCGTCCGGCCCGACGAGCAGCTCGTAGTGCCATCCGGCCGCCTGCCGGTGAAAAGCCTCGATCCGGCACTGGTCCTGGGCGACGAGGGCGAAGTGCCGGAGGTCGGGCAGGCTTTGGTAGCGGAGCCATTTCCGGCCGCGGTCGTAGCGCTCGGTCGAGGGCGACAGCACCTCCAGGATGACGGTGGCGCCGGGCACGCCCCGCGTCTCGGCATCGGGCGCGACGCCCGCGCCGCAGGCCACGAACACGTCCGGATAGAACCGCGCGGTGCCGGCCTCGAGCCGCATGGTCTCGCGGAACACGGCGCACGGGCCGCCGGGGGCGAGGCGGTCGGCGATGAGGCCGTCGAGGCGGCGCGTCAGGGCGTGATGCGCGGTCGATCCGCCGACCATCATCCGCACGACTTCGCCGTCGAGATATTCGAGCCGCTCGCCCTCGCCCGCCGCCGCGCAGAGGCGCTCGTACTGCTCCAGGTCGATGAAGGCGTCGCGCAACGCAAGCGGCATGGCGGGGCTCCGGAGACGCGCCATTAAACGGGCTCAGCGCCGCCCGAACAACCGCTCGATGTCGGCCAATCCCAAACTCACGAAGGTCGGGCGGCCGTGGTTGCACGAGCCGGAGAGGGGCGTCGCCTCCATCTGGCGCAGCAGCGCGTTCATTTCCTCCGGCTTGAGGCGGCGTCCGGCGCGGATCGAGCCGTGGCAGCTCATGCGCGACAGGAGCGCGTCGAGGCGCCGGCTGACCGGATCGGGATCGCCCGCGCCCGCCGGGCCGCCCTCCTCGACGCCGCTGGCCTCCAACGCGTCGAGCACGTCGAGGACGAGGTTTTTGACCGAGCCGCCCGCGAGCGCGGCAGGGACGGCGCGGATCAGCACCGCGCCGGGGCCGAAGGCCTCCAGCGACAGGCCGAGCCGCTCCAGTTCGGGGGCGGCTTCGACGAGGCGGTCGGCGGCGTCCGGGGCCATCTCGACCACGTCGGGGATGAGCAGACCCTGGCACGCCACGCCGCCGCCGGCCCGCTCGGCCTTCAGGCGCTCGTAGACGAGGCGCTCGTGGGCGGCGTGCTGATCGACCAGCACGATCCCGTCGCGGGTCTGGGCCACGATGTAGGTGCCGTGGATCTGGGCACGGGCCGCGCCGAGCGGATGGGCGTCGGCCTCTTCCGCCCCGGCCTCCGGCCGCAGGTCGGCAGCAGGGGGCAGGTCCGGCTGGGCGAAGTCGTGAGCGAACGCCGCCTGCGGCGTCTCGGCGAAGCCCGACCGGTCGGGCATCGCGGGCGCGGGCGCGCGCCAACCCGCGGGGGCGGCGAGCGAGGGGCCGGAGAACAGGGTGCGGGCCGGGCGCGGCATCAGGCTCGGGGCGGCCGCCCCCGTATGGACCGTGAAGCGCCCCTCCCCCACGGGGCCGCCGATCCCCGAAACACTTGGCCGCAGGGCGTCGAGGGCGGCGCGCGCGCCGGTGGTGGAGGAGCGGGCGCCTGCCCGGCGCAGGGCCTCGTGGATCGCGCTGACGACGAGCGCGCGCACCAGCCCCGGCTCGCGGAAGCGCAGCTCGGTCTTGGCCGGATGCACGTTGACGTCGACGAGGCCGGGCTCGCAGGCGAGATACAGCGCCAGCACCGGATGGCGGTCGGAGCTCATGGTGTCGGCGTAGGCCCCGCGCACGGCGCCGAGCAGCAGCCGGTCGCGCACGGGGCGGCCGTTGACGACGAAGTGGATGTGGGTGCCGGCCCCGCGGTGGAAGGTCGGCAGGCCGACATGGCCTTCCAGCGAAAACCCCTCGCGGGCCATCGACAACGGCACGGCATTGGCCGGAAAATCCGGCCCGAGCACGCTGCCGAGCCGGCGTAAAGTGGCGGCCTCGTTCACTTCGGCCTCGGCCGGGAACACGGTCGGGCTGCCGCTCTCGGTGCGCAGGGTAAAGCGCACCTGCGGCTGGGCGACCGCGAGGCGCCGCAGCACTTCCGCCACCGCCGCGGTCTCGGCCCGGTCGGATTTGAGGAATTTCAGCCGGGCCGGGGTCGCGGCGAAGAGGTCGGTCACCTCGATGCGGGTGCCGCGCGCGGCGGGCGCGGGCCGCACCGGGCCCTTGAGGCCGGATTCGACCGTGAGGCTCACCCCCTCCCCCTCGGCGGTGCGGGAGGTGATGGCGAGCCGCGAGACGGCGCCGATCGAGGGCAGGGCCTCGCCGCGAAAGCCCAGCGAGCCGATCCGGGTGAGGTCGCCGTCGGGGAGCTTCGAGGTGGCGTGGCGCTCGACCGCGAGCGCCAGATCCTCGGCCCCCATGCCGATGCCGTCATCGACGACGCGGATCAGGCGCCGCCCGCCGGCCTCGATCGTCACCTCGACCGCGCGGGCGCCCGCATCGATGGCGTTCTCGACCAGTTCCTTGACGGCCGAGGCCGGCCGCTCGACCACCTCGCCCGCGGCGATGCGATCGACCAGGATCGGGTCGAGCCGGCGGACGCCGGCACGCGGCGGCAGGAGGGCGGAGGCGGCGGACATTTCTTGACCGAATATAGGCGCCTGCCGTGGTCGCCGATAGGCGCCGAGGCCCGTTCTCACTCGGGGTTCGACACTCGAATCGAGGCGGCATCCCAAGAGGCGCAATGACGGACATCCTGAACGCCCGTCATCCCGGGGCCGCGCAGCGGAACCCGGGATCCACGACCGGCCGCGACGGTTCGTTCGGCGTCGCATCACGGGTGGGTTCCGGGTTCCGCTGCGCGGCCCCGGAACGACGGTGGAGGATCAAGCGGCAGATAGCGTGAACCGCCTCGACCCGCGCCCCGTCGCCTCACCCCCGCGGCAGCATCCGGTCGCTGATGATGCGGCGCTGGATCTCGCTGGTGCCTTCAAAAATCGTGGTGAGCCGCGCGTCGCGCCAGTAGCGCTCGATCCGGCGCTCGGTGGTGTAGCCGTTGCCGCCGTGCAGCTGCATCGCTTGGTTCGTCACCTTCACGGCCATCTCGGTGGCGAGCAACTTCACCGCGGCCGACTCGCTCTCTGCGGGCAGGCCCTCGTCCAGCAGGTGCGCGACCTGTTGCCAGTAGGCGCGGGCCTGCGCCACCTCCGCCGCCATGTCGGCCAGCGCGAAGCGCAGCGCCTGGAACTGGCCGATCGGCCGGCCGAACTGCTCGCGCTCCTGCAGGTAGGCGGTGCAATCCTCGACCGCGGCCCGCGCCACGCCCACGGCGCGGGCCGCGGTGTGGACGCGGGCGATGTTGAGGCCGCGCTGGACCGAGGCGAAGCCGCCGGCATCCGCATCCGCCCCCTCGTCGCCGTAGAGGCCGGTGAGGCGGTCGCGCTCGGGCACCCGCACCCGGTCGAGCTTCAGCTCGAAGGTGAGGAAGCCGTGGTAGCCGATCTTGTCGATCACCGTGCCCTGCATCCCCTCGGGGAAGGTGCCGGGCTCCTTCACCACGAGGAAGGGTTCGAGCCCGGCCGAGCGCGATTCGCCGGGCTTGGGGTCGCGCACGCGGGCCAGAACCTCGATGAAGTCCGCGCCTTGGGCAAAGCCCGCCCAGCGCTTGGTGCCGGTGAGATACCAATGGTCGCCCTCGCGCACGGCCCGCGTCTGCACCCCGGCGAGATCCGAGCCGGCGGTGGGCTCGGACAGCGCGATCGAGCCGATCCATGCGCCGCGGGCCGACTGGCCGAGCAGCGCCCTGCGGCGGTCGTCGTCGATCGTCTGGGTGCCGAGCCCCTGGCCGCGGGCGAGGATCGAGCCGGTGGAGAGCCACGCCCGCGCCAGCTCCTCCGAGATCAGGCAGTATTCGAAGACGCCGAGCCCCATGCCGCCGTACTCGGCGGGAATCGTGATGCCGAACCAGCCCTTTTGCGCCATCTGGTCGATGAGCGAGCGGGGCATCTCGCCCTTTTGCGGATCGAGCTCGTCGGCGAGCGGCAGGATGACGTCGCGGGCGAAGCTGCGCGCCTCTTCCTGGAGGGCGACGCGGTGCTCTGTGCGCCAGGGCGAGAGCAGTTCCGGCGGGCGCGGCTCCATCATCTCGGGCTTGCCCATCGTCCACCCTCCCACGGCATAGTTTGGTCGCGGGAACCGAACGCTCAAGTCGGCAAAACGTTCGCGCTGCCCGCGAATTCCCCTCCCCCTTGCGGGGAGGAGGCAGGGGTGGGGGTGGTGCAGAAGGCACCGCCGAGCCACATCCGGCACCACCCCCACCTCCGGCTCCTCCCCACCCAGATCGGGCCTGCCCGATCTGGGCAAGCAAGGTGCGGATCTCGGGCAAGCCCGAGGTCCGGGGGAGGAGAGCGCGTTGCTCTTGCGCTCGCCCCCGCCCGCCCTCAGAACGCGGCCATGCTGCGCGTCAACGATCTCTCCTACCGCATCGGCGAGCGGGTCATCCTCGACTCCGCCACCTTCGCGATCCCCGACCGCGCCCGGGTCGGGCTGGTGGGCCGCAACGGGGCGGGCAAGACCACCCTGTTCCGGGCGATCCTGGGTGAATTGCCGACCGACACCGGCGCGGTCTCGGTGCCGAAGGGCATGCGCATCGGCGCGGTGGCGCAGGAAGCGCCCGCCGGCCCCGAGACCCTGCACGAGGTCGTGCTCGCCGCCGACACCGAGCGCGCCCGGCTGATGCGCGAAGCCGAGACCGCGGAGGGCGTGGCCCGCGCCGAGATCGAGACGCGGCTCGTCGATATCGGCGCCCACTCGGCCCCGGCCCGCGCGGCGGCGATCCTGCACGGACTCGGGTTCGATGCGGCGGCGCAAGCCCGCCCCTGCTCGGACTTCTCCGGCGGCTGGCGCATGCGGGTTGCGCTCGCGGCCGTCCTGTTCTCCGAGCCCGACCTGCTGCTCCTCGACGAGCCCACCAACTACCTCGACATCGAGGGCACGCTCTGGCTCTACGACTACCTCGAAAAGTACCCCCGCACGGCGATCATCATCAGCCACGACCGCGAATTGCTGGACACCTCGGTCGATCACATCCTGCATCTCGACCGCGGCAAGCTGACGATCTACCGCGGCGGCTTCACCTCCTTCGCGCGCCAGCTCGCCGAGAAGCGGGTGCTCCAGGCCAAGGCGAAGGTGAAGCAGGACGCCGAGCGGGCGCATCTCCAGAGCTTCATCGACCGGTTCAAGGCCAAGGCAACCAAGGCGCGCCAAGCCCAGTCGCGGATGAAGCGGCTCGCCAAGATGGAGCCGATCGCCGCGCTGATCGAGGACGACGTGCCGGTGATCCATCTGCCGAGCCCGGAAAAGCCGCTCTCGCCGCCGATCGTCGCGATGGAGCGGGTCCAGGCCGGCTACGGCGAGCGCATCGTGCTATCGGGGCTCAACCTGAGTCTGGCCCCCGACGACCGGGTGGCGCTCTTGGGCGCCAACGGCAACGGCAAGTCGACCTTCTGCAAGCTGATCGGCGGGCGGCTGCCGCCGCTCGCGGGCGAGATGAAGCGCTCGTCCAAGATGGAGGTGGCGTATTTCGCCCAGCACCAGCTCGACGAGCTGCGCCCCTCCGAGAGCGCGGTGGCCCACGTGCGCGACCGGATGCCCGACGCGCCCGAGGCGCGGGTGCGCTCGGCCGCCGCGCGGCTGGGATTTCCCGCGACCAAGGCCGACACGCCGGTCGAGAAGCTGTCGGGCGGCGAGAAGGCCCGCCTGCTGATGGGGCTGGCCGCCTTCGACGGGCCGCACTTGCTCATTCTCGACGAGCCGACCAACCACCTCGACATCGAGAGCCGGCAGGCGCTGGTGGAGGCCATCAACGACTACGAGGGCGCAGTGATCCTCGTCTCCCACGACCGCTTCCTGATCGAGGCCTGCGCCGACCGGCTCTGGCTGGTGCGCGACGGCTCGGTGAAGACCTTCGACGGCGACATGGACGATTACCGCCGCCTCGTGCTCGCCGGCCCGGAGCGGACGGAGGCGGGCTCGGAGGGGACCGGCGGTCAGAAGGCCGAGGCGCGCCGCTCCGCGGTCGAGCGCCGGGCCGCGCTCGCGCCGCTGAAGAAGCGGCTCGACGGGATCGAGGCGCGGATGGCCAAGCTCTCGGGGGCGATCGAGAAGATCGACGCGGCACTCGCCGACGGCACCGCCTTCCTCAAGGACGCGGCGAAAGCCGGCGACCTCGCCCGGATGCGGGCCGAGGCCGCCGACGCGCTGGCCAAGGCCGAGGAGGAGTGGCTGGAGGTGAGCGGGGAGATCGAGGGGGCGGCGTAGGGCGCGGCCCCTCAGCCCGGATGCGAGGCGGCCCAGCGGCCGTTCTGGGTGCGCCCGCCATAGCCGTAGGCGTCGCCGTCGGCGGCGTGGACCAGCACGTAGCATTCCTCGTGCAGCCGCCCGAGCAGGGCCTCCATGCCCTCGAACGCCGCCCTCACGAAGGCCGTCGTCTCGTCCTTGGTGTTGGTGCCGACCGTGATCTTGAAGTCCATCCAGAAGGCCGAGAGGCCCTCGTCGGTCGGGTTCCTGTCGCCGATGAACCAGCCCTTCGGGTCGGCCTCCTCGATCAGCATCGCGGT
The DNA here is from genome assembly GCF_038442325.1 of Methylorubrum subtropicum. Lineage (NCBI taxonomy): Bacteria > Pseudomonadati > Pseudomonadota > Alphaproteobacteria > Hyphomicrobiales > Methylobacteriaceae > Methylorubrum > Methylorubrum subtropicum. The sequence goes on from NZ_JBBXMW010000008.1 coordinate 197,244, forward strand.
GACGCTCCGGTCCTTGCCGAGTTTTTCGGAGCCCAGCCGCGAAGCGAGTTCAGCGATCTGGGCGCGGAGTTCAGGGCGGGGCGTGGGGGTGACGTAGCGGACGATGATCATCGGCATGGGAGCCTCCTGCGTGTCGTTGGCAGGGACAATCTGGCCTTTGCGACATCCACGCGGAACGCTATGATCGACTCTCGTCATCATAGCGAATTCGTATCATGCTCGATCTCGCTTCGGTGCGCCTGTTCATCCTCGCGGTCGAGTTCGGCAACCTGACCCGGGCGGCGGAGGCCGCCGGCACGGTGCAGCCGGCGGTCAGCGCCCGCATCAAGGCGCTGGAAGCCGCGCTCGGCCGCAAACTGCTGGAGCGCACGCCCCGCTTCGTCCGCCCGACCGAGGACGGGCTGGCCTTCCTGGCCAAGGCCCGCGCCCTGATGGCCGCGCACGACGAGGCGACGCGCTTCGACGACGCGCCGAGCGTGCGCCTCGTCATCGGGGCGAGCGACCATGCGCTCGGCACCGGGCTGGAACACGTGATCCGGCACGTGCGCGCGGCGCTGCCCCACCGCAGCGCGGTCGAACTGCGCCTCGGCCTGTCGCAGCCGATCCGCACGGCGTTCGACGAGGGCGAACTCGATGCCGTGATCATCCGGCGCGAGGCCGGCGGCGCCGACGGCGAGGTGCTGGGGCTCGACCCGCTCGGCTGGCGCGCCACCGAGGAGGATGTCGTCGCGCCGGACCGGCCCGTTCCCCTCGTCACCCTCGGGCCCCATTGCGGCGTGCGCTCGATGGCGGTGCGCCATCTCGATGCCGCTCACCGGCCCTGGCGCGAGGCCTTCGTCGGCGGCTCGTGCAGCGCGCTCGTCGCGGCGGTGCGGGCGGGCCTCGGGATCGCGCCGATGGGCGCGGTCGCCTCCGGGCGGATGAGCGATGTCGGCGCCCGCTACGATCTCCCGGTGCTGCCGCCCTCCGAGATCGTGATGTTCGCCCGCGCCCATTCCCCGGCCGCGGCGGCTGCGGCCCGTGCGCTGGAGGCCGCGGTTCAGTCGATGTTGCGCGGGGCCTGAAGCGGCGCTCGCCGCAGCCAGATCGCGGAGGCCACCGTCAGCGGTTCCAGCGGCAGGGTCACGGCGCCCTGGCGCTTGCCCCACAGCGCCAACCCGCCGAAGCCGACCCGGCGGACGGCGAGCCACGCGCCGAAGGGAAACACCGTCTCGTTGCCTTCGCCCGCCCCGAAGCATTCCTCGAAGGCGATCGGATCGACCATCAGGGCGTCGTACTTCGCCAGATGCGCCGCCATGCCGACCTTGGCGCGAAACGGCCCGCGGTCGCGGTGGAATGCGGCGAAGCACGGCTCGTAGGCCGAGAGCGACAGGCGCAGCCGCCCGCCGATGCGGAGGTAGGGCGGGTTCGGCCCCTCCCGGCCGAACTGCGCCGGGCCCCAGCCTTCCTCGCGCATCAGCGAGTCCGCGAGCGTCACGGCCGCGGGCGGACCCTCCGCCGGGCCGGTCGCGGATGGGGCTGCGTCGTCTTCGGCCATGTCACGCCCCTCACCAGACGACGGCACTATCCTGCATCGAAGGCCGTCCGGCGACCGGATTTTTTCGTTCGTTCGATCCCGTGCGGGCCGGCCTGCCGATCGGTTGCGAACGCTCGCGTCCGGCCGGGCGGCCGCTCAAAACCCTCCGCCGGTCTGGTCGAAATCGAGATAGGCGGTCTCGATCACGATCTGGGTGCGGCTGATGACTTCGAGCTTGCGCAGGATCTCGGAGACGTGGGCCTTCACGGTCGAGTCGCCGACTTGAAGCTCGTGGGCGATCTGCTTGTTGAGCTTGCCCTGGCGGATCATCGTCAGCACCCGCATCTGCTGCGGCGTCAGCCGGGCGACGCGCTCGGCCAGCGGCGGCTTCCTGCTGTTGGGGCGGGCCGGCGCCGGCGGCACCTGATCGGCCGGCATGAACAGGGCGCCGCCGAGCACCTCGGAGATGGCCCGCGTCAGCGTCGCCTTGTCGACGGCTTTCGGCACGAAGCCCGCCGCGCCGTGGCGCACGGCCTCGTGCATGATGCGCGGCTCCTCCAGCCCCGAGACGATCAGGATCGGCACGCGGGGAAACCGGGTGCGGATGGTGACGAGCCCGTCGAAGCCGGCCACGCCCTGCATCGTCAGGTCGAGCAGCGTCAGGTCGATCGCGGGGTTGCGGTCGAGGATGTCGCAGGCGCCGCGGATGCCGTCGGCCTCGTGCAGCTCGGCGCCGGGAAAGGCCAGGGCGATGGCGCTCGCCAGCGCCTCGCGAAACAGCGGGTGGTCGTCGACGAGAAGGAGCCGCAAGGTACTCTCTCCCACGCGCGGGGCGAGCCCATGGGCAGAGTCATGGGCCGGATCGGTTGCTGCGCTGGCCATCATAGCAGGGTCACGCTTTCCGGTGGGCCGATACGGCCCGGTCTCAGTCCCGAATCCTAGGGTAATTCGGTAGAGCTGGCTGCCCGTGCTTTCGTCCAATCACGCGCCGCCCTCCCACACGAGCTGGCGCCGGCCCGGACGGTGTCCCTCCGAGCCTGTGTCGCGAAAACCCAGCTTGTGCAGCAGGCCCCAGGAGGCGACGTTGCCGGGGCGGCACTCGGCCAGGATCGCCCGGCGGGGAAAGCGCGTCCGCAAGAGGCCGAGCACGCCGCCCACCGCCTCGGCGCCGAAGCCGCGCCCGCGGGCCGCACCGCCGATCCAGTAGCCGATCTCGATCGCGCCCTCCCCGCGCAGATGCGCGCCGACGACGCCGGCCAGCGTCCCGTCCTCCCGCAGCCACGCCCCGAGGAAGCGGTCGCGCCCGTGCCGCCCGCCCGCGATCAGCCCCTCGGCATCGGCCAGCGTGAACGGATCGGGCAGGAAGTCGATGGCGCTGGTGATCGCCGGATCGTCGGTGAGGCGGTGCAGGGCCGGCGCGTCGGCCCGCTCCAGCGCAAGGATCGCCAGCCGCTCGGTCTCGATCCGCGGCAGGTCGAGCAGACTTTCGGGACGGGCGCGCCGGAACCACATTTTTGGCATGTGGGCGCGTGCGGCGGGACGGAAAGGCACGTCCAGAGACGCGGGTCTAATCCCAGCCCGGTGACGTATACCAGCCGGGTCCGTCCGGCCCTTGCCGGGATGTCGCGGGCTCGCGATGGGAGCGAACCATCGCCGCCGCATCCCGTTGCCCGTGCGAAGAGAGGTCCGATGCCCGATCCAGCCTTCACCGCCCAGTCGCCCTTGTCCTGCGCCATGCGCAGCGCCTGCCCGCGCTGCGGCCGCGGCCACCTGTTCAATGGGTTTCTGCAGGTCGCGCCGGCTTGCGACAATTGCGGGCTCGACTTCTCCTTCGCCGACCCCGCCGACGGCCCGGCCTTCTTCGTGATGATGACGACGGCGATCCCCGCGGTCGCCTTCGGCCTGTGGTTGGAGCTGACCTACGACCCGCCGGTCTGGCTGCACTTCGTGCTGACGCTGCCCGTGGTGCTCATCACCTGCACGCTCCCCTTGCGCTTCTTCAAGGGCTGGCTGGTGGCGAGCCAGTACATCCACCGGGCGGCGGAAGGGCGGCTGGCCCGCCCCGCCCCGGCGGCACCCGCGCGGCCGGACTCGTCCGGCCCGGCCTGATTTCTTGGGACTTGAACAAGAAGGCCCGCCCCGTGGGTAACGGGGCGGGCCTTCTTGTTAGCGGGTCGTTCCCGTCCGGCTCAGTGCGCGGCGGGGGCGAGGCCGGCCGGCGGGTGGATCACCATCTCGGTGAACGGGTAGACGTAGGCCTGGAGCATCACGAGGCCGCCGACGAGGCAGGCCAGCACGATCGAGTGCCAGAACACGAAGCGCAGGATCTTGCTCTCCTGGCCGAAATACCCGGTGGCGGTCGAGGCGACGACGATCGACTGCGCGTCGATCATCTTGCCCATCACGCCGCCGGAGGAGTTCGCCGAGGCCATCAGGATGCCCGACAGGCCGAGCTGCTCGGAGGTGATCCGCTGCAGGCCGCCGAACAGCACGTTGGAGGCGGTGTCCGACCCCGTCAGCGCCACGCCGAGCCAGCCGAGCAGGGTGCCGAAGAACGGGTAGAGGATGCCGGTGCCGGCGAACGCCAGGCCGAGCGTGGCGTCGACGCCCGCGTAGCGGGTGAGGACGCCCAGCGCCAGCATCGCCGCGATGGTGATGAGCGAGTAGCGCAGCACCCAGATCGTCTCGAAATAGGCGGTGATCAGACGCACCGGCGAGAAGCGCATGATGAAGCCGGAGATGATCGCGGCGAACAGCACGCCCGTGCCGGTGTAGGACATGTAGGTGAAGTTGAAGATCGCCGCCTCGGCCTTCGGCTTCGCCTCCACGGGCGGCACCTTCATGATCATGTTGTGCAGGCCCGGCACCTCGTACTTCCACGAGAACCTCGGGTTGACGAGGTCCTTGAACCAGCCGGTGCCCCAGATCGCGACGATGATCGAGAGGATGATCCACGGCAGCCAAGCCATGAAGATCTCCTGCGAGGTGGCGGTGCGGCCGCCGAGGTTGACCTTCGGCAGGTCGCTCGGCACGCCGGCACCCAGCGAGGCCGGACGGGGCTCGCCGTAGCCGAGGGACGGGTCGTGGCCGCGAAGCGCCGGCGAGGTCCACACCTGGGCCGGGCGCCACACCTTCAGGAAGGCGACGAGCGCGGCCATCGAGACCAGCGAGGCGCCGATATCGACGATCCACGGGTTGACGTAGTTCGAGATCAGGAACTGCGCGGCGGCGAACGAGATGCCGCAGACGGCGATCGGCGGCCAGATCGCCATCATGCCGCGGAAGCCCGCGAACACCCAGATCAGCCAGAACGGCACGATCACCGAGAAGAACGGCAGCTGCCGGCCGATCATGGCGCCGAGCACGTAGGGATCGTAGCCCGTCACCGAGGCAAGGCCCTGAACGGGAGCGCCCAGCGCGCCGTAGGCGACGGGGGCGGTGTTGGCGATGAGCGAGAGGCCGGAAGCGGCCAGCGGCGAGAAGCCGAGACCGATCAGGATGGCGCCGGTGACGGCGACCGGGGTGCCGAAGCCGCCCGCGCCCTCGAAGAAGGCGCCGAAGGCGAAGGCCACCAGCAGGAGCTGGATGCGCCGGTCCTCGGTGATGCCCGCGACCGATTGCTGGAGCGTGCCGAACCAGCCCTTCTCCACCGTCAGGCGGTAGAGGAAGATGACGTTGAGGATGATCCAGCCGATCGGGAACATGCCCGTGACCATGCCGAGGATGGTCGCGCGCACCGCGAGGTCGGTCGGCATGCCGAAGGCCACCACCGCCACGAGGAAGGCGACGACCAGCGCCAGCACGGCGGCGATGTGGACCTTGATCTTACCGCTGGCGATCATGCCCAGCAGGGCGATGACCGGCAGCGAGGCCACGAAGGTCGAGACCCATTGATTCCCGAATGGGTCGTAGACTTGATTCCAGGGTGTCACGGGCGTTGCCCTCCTCCGTGCCGGGATCTTTTCGTCCCGACCTTGTCGGAGGGTGCTAGCAGAGCCGTCTGGTCCGCTCAACGCGCGGTATCATGTATCCAGGGGAAGTGTCGTGACCTTGCAACAGGTTAGGGCCGGGGCACGCGGTTAACCTGCGTAAATCGTCCGGCGGCTCGGATACGGGCGCCTTCGGGTGGGGTTCCCAAGGGGATTCCCAGATCGCGACCCCTCACGGATCGCGACGGCGAAGGAGCCTTCTGCCATGTTCATGCGCGTCGATCAGTTGCAGGCCGAACTGCCCGCCCCCAAGCGTCGCGATCCCAACGCGGCGGCCGCGCTGCAGGAGTTGCTCGGCGGCAAGTACGGCGAGATGTCGACGCTGGGGAACTATATGTTCCAGAGCTTCAACTTCCGCAGCAAGGACAAGCTCAAGCCGTTCTACAGCCTGGTCGCCAGCATCACCGCGGAGGAGCTGGGCCATGTCGAGCTCGTCAGCAACGGCGTCGCCATGCTCAACAACGGCCCGGACAACGACGGCGATACGGGCGACGGCGGCGACATCTCCGGCGCGCCGTTCGAGGACATGAAGGACATCCGCCTCGCGGCCGCCTTCCTCTCGGGCGGGGGCGGCGCGGCGCCGATCAACAGCAACGGCGCCTCGTGGAACAACGACTTCATCACCTCGACCGGCAACGTCGTCGTCGACCTGCTGCACAACTTCCACCTCGAATGCGGCGCGCGGCTGCACAAGCTCAGGGTCTACGAGACGCTGACCGACCCGACCGGCCGCGAGGTCTGCGGCTATCTGCTCGTGCGCGGCTCGGTCCACGCGCACGCCTACGCGCTCGCGCTGAAGAAGATCACCGGCGTCGAGATCGAGAAATTCCTGCCGACCCCGAACATCGATCTCTCGAAGATTCCCGAGAGTCAGAAGTACCTGGCGGAGGGCTCGCACCGCCGGCTCTACACGTGGAGCCCGAAGGATTACCGCGAGATCGCGGGCCTCTGGGGCAACGGCGAGCAGGCGCTGCCGGGCGATCCGCCGGGCGAGCTGGAGGTGGTCGAGGGCATGCCGGACGGCGGCAAGATCCACCAGCTCACCGGCGTTCCCTCGGCCTTCACGCCGGACTACGCGCCGGAAGAGATGTTCGAGATCGCCCAGAAGCTGACCAAGAAGGCCCGCTGACACCGACGCCGGGGAGGCCCCCTCCCCGGCTATTTCTTGGATTTGGCCGGCGCTGCCTTCGGTTCGGGCGGCGCCATGCTGCCGGCCACCACCCAGTGGCAGACCGCCGTGCCCTTGAGGGCGAGGCAATCGTAGGCGCGTCCGCCGAGCGCGGCGTGGTCGGTGATCTCGGTCACGCTCGCGCGCTCGACCGTGCTGCAGCCGAGATCGGACTTCGGATCGCGGATCGTCGCCAGCGCCGCGGCCGCGTCGCCCTTGGTGTCGCGCAGGAGACTGCGGAGGTTCGCCAGCGACGTGCAGCCGATCACCGGCTCGGACGCCGCCTTGGCGGGCGCGCCCTGCGCGGCGGCGCAGGTCACGGCGAGGAGGGCCAGAAGGGGCAGGGAGCGGCGCATCGGAAAAATCCCGGACGATCGCTTTCACCTACCACGCCGCGATCCAGGTCGGATGACGCCGCCCATCGGCCCGGTGCGCTCCCGCACCCTCCTTCTGCCCATAACCCTCCGCCGTCATTCCGGGGCCGCGCAGCGGAACCCGGAATCCACCCGTGATGCGGGATACCCGGTCGCAATCGAACTGTCGCGGCCAGTCGTGGATTCCGGGTTCGCCTTCGGCGACCCGGAATGACGGCGCAGAGAGTTCGCCGAAGACCGTCTCACGTCCCCTTCCGCCCCGCCTGCCCCTTCAGCTTGGCGAAGCGCTTGAGCGCCTTGTCGCGGCGCAAGCGGGTCAGGCGCTCGGTCCAGAACACGCCGTCGAGCTGGTCGATCTCGTGCTGGAGGCAGGCCGCGCGCAGGCCCTCGGCTTCCTCCTCCCGCTCCGCCCCGTCGAGGTCGCGGTAGCGCACCCGCACGCGGGCGGGCCGCTCGACCGGCTCGATCACGCCGGGCATCGAGACGCTGCCCTCCGGGTGCGCCGCGCGCTCGTCGGAGGCCCAGACCACCACCGGATCGACATAGGTCGCGGCCGGCTCGTCCGGCTGGAGGCGGATCACCACGATCCGCTCGGGGACGCCGAGATGCGGGGCGGTGAGCCCCATCGCCCCGACCGCGCCGAGCGTGTCGAGCACGTCGTCGGCGAGCGCGCGCACGGCCTCCGGCGACAGGGTCATCGGCGCGGCCGGGCGGCTCAGGCGCGGATCGGGATGGAAGACGAGCGGGCGGACGGGCATGGCGGGTTCCGGTGCCGGAAAAGGTCGGGACGAGCCATCCCCCACGGCGCGCCGCGACACAATTTTTCTTAACTTCGCCGCCGACCCATTCGGCGCCCGCCGAGGGGGCCCCATGCGTCGGGCGTGGGACGTTTCTCGCGTCGGCCGGCACGCAGAACAGCAAAGGTTGTTGCGAATCGGTGTAGCGGTGGTGCCGAGGCAGGCTTCACCATAAGAAATGGTAGGTCGCCAAGCCGGTCTTTCGTGTCATGGCCCCGGCCCGCGCACGATCCCGCCGTCTACGGCCAAGGTTGCGCCGCGACGAAGAACGCCCGCCCGGCTGTGAAACCTTCGGCCGGGTTGCAGGTTTGCCTCTTCGATCATACGTTTGCCCCGTCGATCGAAGGTCGGTCTTTGCGAGACCGTCCCGATATCCCGAACGGGATGCGGCTCCGGCACCACTCCCCTCGCTCGCTTCGACGATCGGGACGGCCTTGAGGCCGGGACGCAACCCGTGCGGACCCCGACGACGGGGAAGGAGAGACCCGCATGAGCAACGGCACCGTGAAGTGGTTCGATGAGATCAAGGGCTACGGATTCATCCAGCCCGACGACGGCGGCAAGGACGTGTTCGTCCATATCTCCGCCGTCCAGCAGGCGGGCCTGCGCGGCCTCGCCGAGGGCCAGAAGGTGACGTTCGACATCGAGAACGACCGTCGCAGCGGCAAGCCGGCGGCGATCAACCTCCAGGCGTCCTGAGGTCCGACGGCGCTGCGGCATTCACGATGACCGAAGATTTGCCGCAACAGCGCTGAAAATGTTATCGGAGCCGCGCACGGAACCTTCCGACTCTGTTGCGTGTTGCGGCGCACTGGTGCATCCACTGCGCCGGTTGCATAAGGCTCGCGCCGAGTCCCGGCCGCCCGGTCCCACAACCCGATTCGTGCGTTCCTGACGGAACGCACGAGCCATCCGGCGGCCGGCCCGACCACCACACGAGAAAGGCCATATGAGCGCATTCGACTTCAGGAACTTCGAGGATCGTCGTCAGAACTCCCAGGCTGCCAAGGCAGCCTTGCTCGAGAAATTCAAGGCCCGTCCGCCGTCGGACGATCCGGAACTGGTCGCCAAGGCCCAGGCCCGCGCCGAAGTCGCCCGCGCCCGCGAAGAGCGGGCCCGCGAGCGTGAGCGCGCCCGCATCGAGGCCGAGCGCAAGGCGGCGGAAGAGAAGCGCCTGCGCGAGGAGGCGGAACTCGCCGCCCAGATCGCCCGCGAGGCCGCCGAGGCCGCCGCGACGGCCGAGCGCAAGGCGGCGGAAGCCGCCGAGAAGAAGGCCGCCCGCGACGCCCGCTACGCGGCCCGCAAGGCCAAGGTGAAGATCCGCCGCTGACGGGCGGTTCTTACCCACCGACACGATCGCACGCGCCGGACGCTTCGAGCCCGGCGCGTTTTCTTTTGGCCCGAACACAACGGCGCGAGGCGCCGCGAACCTCTGGGCAAACTACGCAATCTCCTCGGGATTTCGCCCGGCGGCGCTTGGCAAGGCCGGGCTTTGTCGGCACCACTTCCCCCAACGACGCGGATCACACCGTGACGAGGGGAGGATCGCTTTGCCAACCATCCGGCGAATCGCCCGTGAGCGGGCCGGGAAGCTCGCCCTGCTGTCGGCCGCGGCCGGGTTGTCGCTGATCGCGACGGGGGCCCGCGCCGAGCCGCCGATCCGCAGCGCCGAGGACGCCTTCTGCCGCAGCGAGGCGAAGGCGCAGGTGTTTTCGGCGCCCGACCCGCTCAATCTCGGCCTGCACGAGATCGGCCGCCGGATCTGGGCCTCCTGCATGCAGCGCAAGGCCGCTCCGACGAAGAAGAGCCAGCGCCGCCGGCGCCACCGCTGATCCGGACGATCGACTCGGGTCCGGTCTCGGGACGTCACGGCCCGCGCCCGCTTCCACGCCGGAATCCGCGGCGGTAGAACGGCCGCCCGCCTGCCGGAGCGCGCCATGACCGACGACCTCGTGTTCTACACCTCGCCGATGTCCCGCGGCCGGATCGTGCGGTGGATGCTGGAGGAGGTGGGCCGGCCCTACCGCACCGAACTCGTCGGCTTCGGGCCGGCGATGAAGGCGGAGGCCTACCGGGCGATCAACCCGATGGGGAAGGTGCCCGCGCTCACCCACGGCGCGACGGTGGTGACCGAGTGCGCGGCGATCCTGGCCTATCTCGCCGATGCCTGCCCCGAGGCGGGGCTGGCGCCGGAGCCGGCGGCACGGGGCGCGTATTACCGCTGGCTGTTCTTCTGCGCCGGCCCGGTCGAGGCGGCGGTCACCAACAAGGTGCTCGGCGTCACCGTGCCGGACGATCCACGGATGCGCGGCATGGTCGGCTACGGCAGCCTGGAGGCGGTGCTCGACACGCTCGAAGGCGCGGTCTCGGACCGGAAATTCGTCGCGGGCGAGCGCTTCAGCGCCGCCGACCTCTATCTCGCGTCGCATCTCGGCTGGGGCATGCAGTTCGGCACGCTTCCCCGGCGCCCGGCTTTCGAGGCCTATGCCGACCGCCACGCCGCCCGGCCCGCGGCCGTGCGGGCGCGGGAGATCGACGACGGGCTCCTGGCGCAGCAGGCCGCGTCATAGCTGCTCCGCCGGAACGCCCGCGCCGCCGCCGCGTTCGCCCCGCGAATCCTGACCCAACGAGGATGCGGATAAGACCATGAACGAGATGATCGAAGACATCTTCAGCGGCACGCCGAACCTGAGCATGACCGAGCGGGCGGTGTCCGTGGCGCTCGGGCTCGGCATCGCGGCGGCGGCCGCCCAGCCGCGGCCGAACAAGTGGTTGTCGCTGGCCGCCCTCGTGGTCGGCGTCGGCCTCGCCGTGCGCGGCGCCACCGGCCACTGCGCCGTCAAGTCGCTCACCCACGGCGATCACGACCGCCTCGCCTGACGCCTTCGGCACACCACAACGAGAAAGGGGCGCTCCTCGCGGGGCGCCCCTTTCTCTTAAGCCAGTACGGTTCGGCTCCGCCGCGGGGCGGAGCCGAGATGGGATCAGTAGGTGCGGTTGCTGGTGCGGCCGGCGATGAAGCCGTAGATCGCGAGCACGACGCAGGCGCCGACGATGGAGCCGATGAAGCGGGCCCCTTCGTTGGGGCCGTACCAGCCGATCGCCTGACCGATGAAGGTCGCGAGCACGGCGCCGACGATGCCGAGGATCGTCGTCATGATGAAGCCCGACGGCTCGTACCGGTTGCCCGGCATGATGAACTTCGCGATCACGCCGGCGACGAAGCCGATGATGATGGTCCAGAGAATGCTCATGTCCGACCTCTCAAAAGCTTGGGAAGCTTGCCGAATCGAGGGTTGATCGAGGCAGGGGCACAGGGGCGGACGGGCTGGGGGCCGTGTCCTTCGCCGAGCCTTGGCCGTTATCGGGTGACAAACGCGCGAGCGGAGCGGGCGGTTGCCTCAAGTCGCGCGCGGTGCAGCAAAAAACGCGGGGCCTTTACGGGGAACCGCTCCCGGCGGCAGAAGGGTCCGGGCATTTTCCCTGAACCGAGGCCATCGCCGACATCATGACCATCGAGCGCTACGAGACCGGACCCCGCATGTGCCAGGGCGCCGCCCATGGCGGGCTCGTGTTCCTGGCCGGCCAAGTGGCCGCCGACCCGGTCGGCAACGGCGTCACCGTGCAGACGCAAGCCGTGCTGGAGCAGATCGACCGGTTGCTGGCGCAGGCCGGCAGCCACAAGTCCCGCATCCTCTCGACCACGATCTATCTTGCCGACATCGCCACCTTCGCCGAGATGAACGCCGCCTGGGACGCCTGGGTCGATCGCGAGAACCCGCCGGCGCGCGCCACCGTCGAGGCGAAGCTCGCCGCGCCCGAATACCTCGTCGAGATCGTGGTGGTGGCCGCGCGAGGCGAGCCGTGATCCGGCGGAGCCTCCTGCAAGGGTTCTTGGCGGCACTGACTGCCCTTTCCCTCCTCGTGGCCGGCGGCGCGCGGGCGGAGGAGCGCGTCGTCAACATCTACAACTGGTCGGACTATATCGACCCGAAGGTGCTGGAAGACTTTACCAAGGAGACCGGCATCAAGGTCGTCTACGACACCTACGACAACAACGAGGTGCTGGAGACGAAGCTCCTGGCCGGCAAGTCCGGCTACGATGTGGTGGTGCCCTCAGGCCCGTTCTTGCAGCGCCTCATCAAGGCCGGCGTGTTCCTCCCGCTCGACAAGACCAAAATCCCGAACCTGAAGAACGTCTGGCCGGAGATCGCCAACCGGCTGCAGGCCTACGACCCCGGCAACACGTTTGCCGTCGATTACATGTGGGGCACGACCGGGCTCGGCGTGAACGTCGCGGCGGTGCGCGAGCGGCTGGGGCAGACCCGCGCGCTCAACAGCTGGAGCCTCGTGCTCGACCCGGGGGCGATGGCCAAGCTGAAGGATTGCGGCGTCATGCTCCTCGATTCCCCCGAGGACCTGATCCCGTCGATCCTGCCGTTCTACGGCTACAAGGTCGATTCCAAGCGCTGGGACGACATCACGGCTGTGACCGACGCGCTCTACAAGGTCCGCGGGTCGGTGAGGAAATTCCACTCGTCCGAATACGTCAACGGGCTCGCCAACGGCGACCTGTGCCTCGCGGTCGGCTATTCGGGCGACGTGCTTCAGGCCAAGAAGCGGGCCGAGGAATCGAAGAACGGCGTCGAGATCGCCTACTTCATCCCGAAGGAGGGCACGCTGATGTGGTTCGACGCCTTCGCGATCCCGAAGGACGCGAGCCATCCGGCGGAGGCCTACGCCTTCATCGACTACATGATGCGCCCCGAAGTGGCGGCGGCCAACACCAACTTCGTGTCGTACGCCAACGGCAACCTGCCCTCGCAGAAGTTCGTGCGGCCGGAGATCCTGAAGGACCCCGGCATCTACCCGGACGAGGCGACGATGCAGCGGCTTTCCACCAACACGGCGTGGAACGACACGACGCAGCGGTTCGTCACGCGGGCTTGGACGCGGGTGCGGACGGGCCGCTGAACACCGCCCGATATCCCACCCCTCCCCCTCATCCTGAGGTGCGGAGCGAAGCGGAGCCTCGAAGGAGGGCTCCAGAGATCGCGCGATTCGCTGGAGCCCTCCTTCGAGGCCCGCTGCGCGGGCACCTCAGGATGAGGGGATGGTTGGGATCGAGGTGGCTTCTTGAACGAAAAGGCCCCCGGCTCTCGCGAGCCGGGGGCCTTTTCGTTTGCTGTCGCGATCCCGAAGGAGCGGCCGATTACTCGGCCGCCGCGGGGGGCAGCTCGCTGAGGTTGGCGGCGTTGGCCGCGTTCTCGGACGAGCGCTGCTGCAGGATCAGGCTGTCGCGGCGGCGCGCGATGGAGCGGATGTCCGCCGCGAGCGAGCCGGTACCGGCTGGGATGAGCGAGCCGACGATGACGTTCTCCTTGAGGCCTTCCAGGGTGTCGACCTTGCCGTTGACCGCGGCCTCGGTGAGGACGCGGGTGGTCTCCTGGAACGAGGCCGCCGAGATGAACGACTTCGTCTGCAGCGACGCCTTGGTGATGCCGAGCAGGACGGGGACGCCCTGGATCGGCTTCTTGCCCTCGGCGAGCAGCTTCTCGTTGAAGTCGGCCAGCTCGGTACGGTCGATCTGGTCGCCCGTGAGGATGTCCGAGTCGCCGCCGTCGGTGATCTCGACCTTCTGCAGCATCTGGCGAACGATCACCTCGATGTGCTTGTCGTTGATCGACACGCCCTGCAACCGGTAGACCTCCTGGATCTCGTTGACGAGGTAGGCAGCGAGCTCCTCCACGCCCTTGATCGCCAGGATGTCGTGCGGCGCCGGGTTGCCGTCGACGATGTAGTCGCCGAGTTCGACCACGTCGCCGTCCTGAAGGTGGATGTGCTTGCCCTTCGGGATCAGGTACTCGACCGGATCGGACCCGTCATGCGGCGTCAGCGTGAGCCGGCGCTTGTTCTTGTAGTCGCGGCCGAAGGCGATCGAGCCGGACTTCTCGGCGATGATCGCCGCGTCCTTCGGACGACGGGCCTCGAACAGCTCCGCCACCCGCGGCAGACCGCCGGTGATGTCGCGGGTCTTGGCCGAGTCGGTCGAGACGCGGGCGAGCACGTCGCCGGCCTTCACCTTCGCACCCGGGTCGAGGCCGATGATGGCATCGACCGGCAGGAAGTAGCGGGCGTCCGAGCCGCGCGGCAGCTTGATCGGCTTGCCGTCGCGGTCGAGCACGAGCATCGCCGGCTTGAGGTCGGACGTGCGCGAGGAACCGCGCCAGTCGATGACCACGCGCTTGGCGATGCCGGTCGACTCGTCGGTCGTCTCGGTGATCGACTGGCCGTCGTTCAGATCCTCGTAGCCGACGATGCCGTCGACTTCGGCGACGATCGGACGGGTGTAGGGATCCCACTCGGCGATCCGCTGCCCGCGCTTGATCGTGTCGCCCTCGTCGACCCGCACCTTGGCGCCGTATTGCAGGCGGTGGACCGCCCGCTCGGTGCCGTCCGGACCCACGATCACCACCGCCACCGAACGGCCGGTGGCGATGAGGTCGCCGTCGGAGTTCTTGGCCAGCGACCGGTTGCGGATCTTGATCGTGCCCTCGAAGCTCGATTCGACGAAGGACGAATCCGCGATCTGCGCCGCGCCGCCGATGTGGAAGGTGCGCATGGTGAGCTGGGTGCCCGGCTCGCCGATCGACTGCGCCGCGATGACGCCGACGGCCTCGCCCATGTTGACGGGCGTGCCGCGGGCGAGGTCGCGCCCGTAGCAGGTGGCGCAGACGCCGCTCTTGGTCTGGCAGACCAGCACCGAGCGAATCTTCACCTCTTGGATGCCCGCGGCGGCGATGGCCGGCAGGTGCTTCTCCTCGATCGTCTCGTTCGTCTTGACGATGACGCTGCCGTCCTGCGCGATCAGGTCCTCGGCCGTGGCGCGGCCCAGGATGCGGATGGCGAGCGGGGCCACGACCTGGCCGGCATCGATGATGGCGCGCATCTTGATGCCGTTGGTGGTGCCGCAATCCGTCTCGCGGATGACGGCGTCCTGCGCCACGTCGACGAGGCGGCGGGTGAGATACCCCGAGTTCGCGGTCTTCAGCGCCGTGTCCGCGAGGCCCTTGCGGGCGCCGTGGGTGGAGTTGAAGTATTCGAGAACGTCGAGGCCTTCCTTGAAGTTCGAGATGATCGGAGTCTCGATGATCTCGCCCGAGGGCTTGGCCATGAGGCCGCGCATCGCCGCGAGCTGCTTCATCTGCGCCGGCGAACCGCGGGCGCCGGAGTGGCTCATCATGTAGATCGAGTTGATCTGCTTGTCGGAGCCCTTGTCGTCCTTCTGGACGGCGGAGATCCGGCCCATCATCTCGGCGGCGAGCTTGTCCGAGCACTTGGCCCAGGCATCGACCACCTTGTTGTACTTCTCGCCCTGGGTGATCAGGCCGTCGTTGTACTGCTGCTCGTAGTCCTTCACCAGCGCGCGGGTGTCGTCCACGATCGACCACTTGTTCTCCGGCACGACCATGTCGTCCTTGCCGAACGAGATGCCGGCGCGGAAGGCGTGGCTGAAGCCGAGCGCCATGATGCGGTCGCAGAAGATCACCGACTCCTTCTGACCGCAGTGGCGGTAGACGGTGTCGATCATCGCCGAGATTTCCTTCTTGGTCATCAGCTTGTTGACGACGTCGAAGGGCACCTTCGGGTGCATCGGCAGCACGCCCGACAGGATCACGCGGCCCGGCGTGGTGTCGTAGATGCGCGAGACCGGCTCGCCGTCGGGGCCGAGGCCGCGCCAGCGCCACTTGATCTTGGAGTGCAGCGAGACGGTCTTGGCCGCGAGCGCGTGCTCGAGCTGACCGATATCGCCGAACACGCCCTGCATCGGGTTGTTCTTGTCGCCGGGCATGTGCGCGCCGACCGCGCCGTCGGCGACGATCGACAGGTAGTAGAGGCCGAGCACGATGTCTTGGCTCGGCACGATGATCGGCTGACCGTTGGCCGGGTGCAGGATGTTGTTGGTCGACATCATCAGGACGCGCGCTTCCAGCTGAGCCTCGAGGCTCAGGGGCACGTGCACGGCCATCTGGTCGCCGTCGAAGTCGGCGTTGAACGCGGCGCAGACCAGCGGGTGGAGCTGGATCGCCTTGCCCTCGATCAGCTTGGGCTCGAACGCCTGGATGCCCAGCCGGTGGAGCGTCGGCGCGCGGTTGAGCATCACCGGGTGTTCGCGGATCACCTCATCGAGGATGTCCCAAACCTCCGGCTTCTCCTTCTCGACGAGCTTCTTGGCCTGCTTCACCGTGGCGGAGAAACCCTTGGCGTCCAAGCGCGCGTAGATGAACGGCTTGAACAGCTCCAAAGCCATCTTCTTCGGCAGGCCGCACTGGTGCAGCTTCAGCTCCGGGCCGACCACGATGACCGAGCGGCCCGAGTAGTCGACGCGCTTGCCGAGCAGGTTCTGGCGGAAGCGGCCCTGCTTGCCCTTCAGCATGTCGGCGAGCGACTTCAGCGGACGCTTGTTGGCGCCCGTGATGACGCGACCGCGGCGGCCGTTGTCGAACAGCGCATCCACCGCTTCCTGAAGCATGCGCTTCTCGTTGCGGATGATGATGTCCGGCGCGCGCAGCTCGATCAGCCGCTTGAGGCGGTTATTGCGGTTGATGACGCGGCGATACAGGTCGTTGAGATCGGAGGTGGCGAAGCGGCCGCCGTCGAGCGGGACCAGCGGGCGCAGGTCCGGCGGGATCACCGGCACGACCGTCAGGATCATCCACTCGGGCCGGTTGCCCGACATCTGGAACGCCTCGATGATCTTGAGGCGCTTCATCAGCTTCTTGGGCTTCAGCTCGGAGGTCGTCGTCGCGATCTCCTCCTTGAGCGAGGCCGCGATGCCCTCCAAGTCGAGTTCCATCAGGATGCGCCGGATCGCCTCGGCGCCGATCATCGCCGTGAACGAGTCCTCGCCGTACTCCTCCTGCGCGCGCAGGTACTCTTCCTCGGACAGGAGCTGACGCTCCTTGAGGGGGGTGAGGCCCGGCTCGATGACGACGTAGGATTCGAAGTAGAGGATGCGCTCGAGGTCCTTGAGGGCCATGTCGAGCAGCAGGCCGATGCGGCTCGGCAGCGACTTCAGGAACCAGATATGGGCGACGGGGGCGGCCAGCTCGATATGGCCCATGCGGTCGCGCCGGACGCGCGCGAGGGTGACCTCGACGCCGCACTTCTCACAGATGACGCCCTTGTACTTCATGCGCTTGTACTTGCCGCACAAGCACTCGTAGTCCTTGATCGGTCCGAAGATGCGCGCGCAGAACAGGCCGTCGCGCTCGGGCTTGAAGGTACGGTAGTTGATCGTCTCGGGCTTCTTGATCTCGCCGTAGGACCACGAGAGGATCTTTTCCGGCGACGAGATCGAGATCTTGATCTGGTCGAAGCTCTGCGGCTGGGCCTGCTGGTTGAAAAGGTTCATGACCTCTTGGTTCATGATCCGCTCCTTGCTCGCACGATGCCCCGCGCCTGGGCGATCGCGACTGAAATCTTTTGATGCACCGCGCCTTCGCGGGCACCGCCGGCCGTCGTCGGGAGGCCCTGCCCCTCCCGGCTCGACCGCGGCGGCTCATCGCCGCCGCGGGAGGTGTCGTTCGGCTTACTCGGCCGCCTCGGCCGGCGGCTCGATCTGGTCGTTGCTGGCGTCCCGCTTCGAGGAGGTGAGCTCGACGTTGAGGCCGAGCGAGCGCATCTCCTTGACGAGCACGTTGAACGACTCGGGGATGCCGGCCTCGAAGGTGTCGTCTCCGCGCACGATCGCCTCGTAGACCTTGGTGCGGCCGGCCACGTCGTCCGACTTCACCGTCAGCATCTCCTGCAGCGTGTAGGCCGCGCCGTAGGCCTCCAGCGCCCAGACCTCCATCTCGCCGAAGCGCTGGCCGCCGAACTGCGCCTTGCCGCCCAGCGGCTGCTGGGTGACGAGCGAGTAGGGGCCGATCGAGCGGGCGTGGATCTTGTCGTCCACGAGGTGGTGGAGCTTCAGCATGTAGATGTAGCCCATGGTGACCTTGCGGTCGAAGGGCTCGCCGGTGCGCCCGTCGTAGAGCGTCGACTGCGCCGAGCGGTCGAGCCCGGCCATCTCCAGCATCGTCTCGATGTCGGCTTCCTTGGCGCCGTTGAACACCGGGGTCGCCATCGGCACGCCGCGCCGCACGTTGTTTCCGGCTTCCGCCAGATCCTCGTCCGACAGGCCCTCCAGCTCGGCCGGGGAGTAGATCGCCTTCATCTCCTCCTTCAGCGGGCCGATGTCCTGCGTCTTCAGATAGGCATCGACCGCCTTGGACACCTTGCGACCCAGACCCGCAGCCGCCCAGCCGAGGTGGGTCTCGAGGATCTGGCCGACGTTCATGCGCGAGGGCACGCCGAGGGGGTTGAGCACGATGTCGGCATGCGTGCCGTCCTCGAGGAACGGCATGTCCTCGATCGGCACGATGCGCGACACGACGCCCTTGTTGCCGTGGCGGCCGGCCATCTTGTCGCCGGGCTGGATCTTGCGCTTCACCGCCACGAAGACCTTGACCATCTTCATGACGCCGGGGGGCAGCTCGTCGCCGCGCTGCAGCTTCTCGACCTTGTCGAGGAAGCGCTGCTCCAGTCGCTTCTTCGACTCGTCGTACTGCTTCTGCATCGCCTCGATTTCCGTCATCAGACGGTCCTCGACCACGGCGAACTGCCACCATTGCGAGCGGGGATAATCGTTGATGATCTCCCGCGTCAGGGTGGTGTCTTTGCGGAAGCCCTTCGGGCCGGCGACCGGCGACTGACCGATCAGCACGTCGGCCAGACGCGCGTAGGTGTTGCGGTCGAGGATGGTCTGCTCGTCGTCGCGGTCCTTGGCGAGACGCTCGATCTCCTCGCGCTCGATCGCCTGGGCGCGCTCGTCCTTGTCGACGCCGTGGCGGTTGAACACCCGGACCTCGACGATCGTGCCGGTGACGCCCGGCGGCACCCGCAGAGAGGTGTCGCGCACGTCGGAGGCCTTCTCGCCGAAGATGGCTCGGAGCAGCTTCTCCTCCGGCGTCATCGGGCTCTCGCCCTTCGGCGTGATCTTGCCGACGAGGATGTCGCCCGCATGGACCTCGGCGCCGATATAGACGATGCCGGCCTCGTCGAGGTTCTTGAGCGCCTCTTCCGAGACGTTCGGGATGTCGCGGGTGATCTCCTCCGGACCCAGCTTGGTGTCGCGGGCCATCACCTCGAATTCCTCGATGTGGATCGAGGTGAACACGTCATCCTTCACGATCCGCTCGGAGAGCAGGATCGAGTCCTCGAAGTTGTAGCCGTTCCACGGCATGAACGCGACGAGCACGTTGCGGCCGAGCGCGAGCTCGCCGAACTCGGTCGAGGGACCGTCGGCGATGATCTCGCCCTTCTTCACCTGCTCGCCGACGCGCACCAGCGGCTTCTGCGTGATGCAGGTCGACTGGTTGGAGCGCTGGAACTTCTGCAGGCGGTAGATGTCGACGCCGGGCTTGGTCGGGTCGGTCTCCTCGTTGGCGCGGATGACGATACGGGTGGCGTCCACCTGATCGATGATGCCGGAGCGGCGCGCCGCGATGGCGGCACCCGAATCGCGGGCGACCACGGCCTCCATGCCGGTGCCGACGAAGGGCGCGTCGGCGCGAACCAGCGGCACCGCCTGGCGCTGCATGTTCGAGCCCATCAGGGCGCGGTTGGCGTCGTCGTTCTCGAGGAACGGGATCAGCGCCGCGGCCACCGACACGAGCTGCTTCGGGCTCACGTCCATGAGGTCGACGCGCTCGGGGCCGACGACGATCACTTCACCGGCGCGGCGGCAGACCACCAGCTCCTCGGTGAGGCGCTTGTCGGCGTCCATCTGCGCGTTGGCCTGGGCGACGTAGTACTTCGCCTCCTCCATCGCCGAGAGGTAAGACACGTCGTTCGTCACGACGCCGTCCTTCACCTTGCGGAACGGCGTCTCGATGAAGCCGTACTTGTTCACGCGGGCAAACGTCGCGAGCGAGTTGATGAGGCCGATGTTCGGGCCTTCCGGCGTCTCGATCGGGCAGATGCGGCCGTAATGCGTCGGGTGCACGTCGCGCACCTCGAAGCCGGCGCGCTCGCGGGTCAGACCGCCCGGGCCGAGCGCCGACAGGCGGCGCTTGTGCGTCACCTCGGAGAGCGGATTGGTCTGGTCCATGAACTGCGACAGCTGCGACGAGCCGAAGAACTCGCGCACCGCGGCCGCGGCGGGCTTCGCGTTGATGAGGTCCTGCGGCATCACCGTGTCGATATCGACCGACGACATGCGCTCCTTGATGGCGCGCTCCATGCGCAGGAGGCCCAGACGGTACTGGTTCTCCATCAGCTCGCCGACGGAGCGGACGCGGCGGTTGCCGAGATGATCGATGTCGTCGATCTCGCCCTTGCCGTCGCGCAGGTCCACCAGCGCCTTGACGACCGCCA
Organism: Methylorubrum subtropicum; assembly: GCF_038442325.1. Lineage (NCBI taxonomy): Bacteria > Pseudomonadati > Pseudomonadota > Alphaproteobacteria > Hyphomicrobiales > Methylobacteriaceae > Methylorubrum > Methylorubrum subtropicum. The sequence continues at coordinate 217,508 of NZ_JBBXMW010000008.1, forward strand.
GCATGTCCTCCTTGCGCAGCGTCCGCACCGTGTCGGCGGCGTCGAGGTCAAGGCGCATGTTCATCTTCACGCGGCCGACCGCCGAGAGGTCGTAGCGCTCGGCGTCGAAGAACAGCGAGTGGAACATCGCCTCCGCGGTGTCGAGCGTCGGCGGCTCGCCGGGGCGCATGACACGGTAGATGTCGAACAGCGCACCCTCGCGGGCCGCGTTCTTGTCCACGGCCAGCGTGTTGCGGATGTAGGGGCCGACATTGACGTGGTCGATGTCGAGCACCGGCAGCTCGGTGACGCCGACCTCTTCGAGCGCCTTGAGCATCTTCTCGGAGATCTCGTCGCCGGCCTCGGCCCAGATCTCGCCCGTCTTCATGTTGACGAGGTCCTCGGCGATGTACTGGCCGACGAGATCCTCGTCGGTCGCACGCAGGAACTTGGTGCCCTTCTCGCCGATGAGGCGGGCATTGCGGGCGTTGAGCTTCTTGCCAGCCTCCAGCACCACCTCGCCGGAATCGGCGTCGATGAGATCGACCGAGGCCTTGAAGCCCTTCAGCCGCTCGGCATCGAACGGCACGCGCCAGTCGGCGCCGTCGCGGACGTATTCCACGCGGTTGTAGAAGGTCGAGAGGATCTCTTCGCCGTCGAGGCCGAGCGCGAACAGCAGCGAGGTGACCGGCAGCTTGCGCTTACGGTCGATCCGCACGTGCACGATGTCCTTGGCGTCGAACTCGACGTCGAGCCAGGAGCCGCGATACGGGATGATGCGGGCGGCGAACAGCAGCTTTCCGGACGAATGCGTCTTGCCCTTGTCGTGGTCAAAGAACACGCCCGGCGAGCGGTGCATCTGCGAGACGATGACGCGCTCGGTGCCGTTGACGATGAAGGTGCCGTTGTCCGTCATGAGCGGCATGTCGCCCATGTAGACGTCCTGCTCCTTGATGTCCTTGACGGACTTGGCGCCCGTATCCGGGTCCACGTCGAACACGATGAGGCGCAGCGTGACCTTGAGCGGGGCCGCGAAGGTGATGCCGCGCTGGCGGCACTCGTCGACGTCGTATTTCGGCTGCTCGAAGGTGTAGCGGACGAATTCGAGCAGAGCGGTCGAGGCGAAGTCGGAGATCGGGAAGACCGACTTGAAGACGCTCTGCAGGCCCTCGTCGCCGCGCCCGCCCTCCGGCTCGTCCACCATCAGGAACTGGTCGTAGGACGCCTTTTGAACCTCGATGAGGTTCGGCATCTCGGCGACTTCCCGGATCTTGCCGAAGAACTTGCGAATGCGCTTGCGACCGACCAGCGTGTTGGCCATGAGACCTCGCTCCACCATTCCCGCGTCCTGGTTGCCCGGGGAAGGCTGATCGCCTCCCGCGCCGGACCGGCAGACGCGTCCCGCCGGACCGCCTGCCCCGTAACAAAAATTCCCGCCCTCGCCGCGGACCTGATCCGGGGTCCGCCGATCGCTTGCCGTAGAAGCGACCTTAGCCCGCGGGTGAGGACCCGCGGGCTCCGGTCACGGAAGGCTCGACAGAACCTTCCGTGCGGTGATGGGCCGGAGGCGGCCCATCGTGGTCTTACTTGAGCTCGACCTTGGCGCCGGCCTTCTCGAGCTGGGCCTTGAGCTTCTCGGCCTCGTCCTTGGTCGCGCCTTCCTTGACGGGCTTGGGCGCGCCCTCGACGAGGTCCTTGGCTTCCTTAAGGCCGAGGCCGGTGATCGCGCGGACCTCCTTGATGACCTCGATCTTCTTGTCGCCGGCCGAGGCCAGGACGACGGTGAACTCGGTCTGCTCCTCGGCGGCCGGGGCAGCGGCGCCACCGGCAGCCGGGCCGGCGACGGCGACGGCGGCAGCGGCGGAGACGCCCCACTTCTCTTCGAGGAGCTTGGCGAGCTCGGCGGCCTCGAGAACGGTCAGCGAGGAGAGGTCCTCGACGATCTTGGCGAGATCAGCCATGTGCGTGTTCCTTCAGGTATATCGGTTCGAACGGATGGTTTTGCGAGGGGATGAAACGGCTCAGGCCGCCTCGTCCTTCTTGGCATAGGCCCCGAACACGCGGGCGAGCTTGGCCGCCGGCGCGTTGACGACCTGGGCGATCTTGGTCGCGGGCGCCTGGATGAGGCCCACGAGCTTGCCGCGCAGTTCGTCGAGGGACGGCAGGGTGGCCAGAGCCTTCACGCCGTCGGGGTTCAGGGCAGTCGTTCCCATGGCGCCGCCGAGAATCACGAGCTTGTCGTTCGTCTTGGCGAAGTCCACCGCAACCTTGGCGGCCGCGACCGGATCGCTCGAATAGGCGAGCAGGGTCGGGCCCTTCAGGAGGGGCTTGATGGAGGCGACGTCCGTGCCATCGAGAGCGATGCTGGCGAGCCGGTTCTTGGCGACCTTCACGGTGGCGCCGGCCTGCTTCATCTGCGCGCGCAGCTTCTGCATGTCGGCGACCGTGAGGCCCTTGTAGTGGGCCACGACGACGACGGCGTTCGTGGTGAACACGCCGTTGAGCGTCGAGACGAGATCAGCTTTAGCTGTCCTGTCCACTGGTGCTCTCTCCGGTTGGCGGAACCCGGAACGGGTCCGCCGGTTGCACATGCCGCCCGGCCACGGATCTGGCGCGAAGCCGGATCCGTCGCGGGCGACGTCTCACGGCCCTGTCCCCTTGAAGCGCCGGCTGGCACCTCGCAGGTGAGATTGGTTCAAACCGAAGTCTCTCCGCGGCGCTGAAGGGCGCCCCGGCGAGACTGACAAAGATTCGGTCTTCCCCGTCTGTGCAGGCTGTCGCCGATTAAGCCGGTCGCCCGGCGCCTGCAGTCTCGGACAGGACATGGCCGGACGAAGGCTCCGCGGCAGGGATGCCCCGAAGACCCTTCCGGCCATCGCCGCCCGGTTGCCCGAGCGACATCTCGAATGGAAACCGACCGATCGGCCGATCCCTTATCCAATGGGTGAATTGATAGGAGCGCGGTCTATAGCGGCGTGCAAGCCCCTTGCCAAGCCCTTGCTCCGCCCCAGCCCGCGACTTTTCCGCCGCAGGCAACAGACATCATGGCTGCGGCATCGCCCCGCTTTTCCTCTTGCCGCGGAGCGGACTACGCTGCCCCGATGACGCCCGCCACCGTTGCCATCGTCATCGCTACGCCTGCCGGCCTGCGCCATCTCGCAAGCCCCTCGGAGCGCGCCGCGGCGGGCCCGGCGGAAGACGTGCTGCGCGGCCTCGGGGCCGCGGTGCGCAGCGCGAGTTTCTGGGTCCAGTGCGCCGACCCGGCCGCGCAGGCGCGGCTGACGCGGTACTTGTGGGATGTGAAGGCGGAAGTGCTGGCGGAGGCCGAGCAAACGCTCGGGTGACGCCCGCCGGCTCAGTCGTCCGCAGCGCCCTCGGCGAGCAAGGTCTCCACATCGCGTCCGCCGTAGAAGATGCAAAGGATTCGCAAGCGGGCTGCGTCGAAGGCGTAGACGATGATGACGCGACGCTCGAAGGCGACGAGGCGCAGGTTCGGCCGTATGTCGTCCCGCCGCCGACCGACATCGGGGAAATCGGCGAGGCGGGTGCATCGATCCCGGATGCGGCCAACAAGGCCCGCGCGCGTCCGGGATCGTCCTGCGCGATGTGGTCGTAGAGCCGTTCGAGATCGCCGATCGCCTGTTCGCGGAAGTCGATCTCAAGGGGCATCGGAGGCCGCAGCCATGCGGGCTGCATGTCGACGTTCGAGCCGGTCGAACACCTCGTCGATGCTCAAACCGGGAGATGGATCGTCGTAGGCGGCAGCCAATTCCCGTTCGAGCGTTGCCCGATGTGCCGCCCGGTCCCGCTCCCGCCGTTCCAGAAGGTCGAGGCCGGCCCGCACGACGTCGGAGGCGTCTCGGAACCGGCCGCTGGCGACCTGCTCGCGCACGAAGCCGTCGAAATGGCTGCCGAGATCGACCTCCGTCATCGCGTCCTCCTCACGCCGCTTCGCGCTCCGGCGTGAACTTCCGCCGGGTGTTCTCCCACCAGCTGCGCTGGCGTGCGGCCTCCTGCTCGGCGGCCTTGGCGGCGTAGAACGAGGCGTTGTGCTCGCCGCGCAGGGCCTCGCGGGTGAAGCGGATCAGGTGGTGGGCGACGAAGCCCATGTTGAACACCGCCTCGATCTGACCTTTTCGCAGGGCATGCCCCGCCGCGCGCCAGAACGGCTTGCGGTAATCCGAGAAGATCCCGACCCGGGTGATGATATTGAAGCCGAGGATCAGGCCACGGCGCAGGTTGGTGAAGGTGAGCTTGCCCGCGGTCGGCGTGACGATGCGGTTGCCGTAGGTCACGTCGCACTGGTGCTTGAAGCGCTCGAACAGGTTCTCCGGCCCGTAGGCGTGGGCGATGGCGCGGCGCCAGCTCGCCACCACGGTGTCGTGCGGGCGCTTGAACAGCACGTTCGATTCGAGGCTGGCATCGTGCAGGAGCCGGCCCTCGCGCTCCAGCCGGTCCCACAGCGGGGTCTTCGGCAGCGCCTGGAGCAGGTTGATGGTCAGCACCGGGATCGCCGACTTGTCGATGAAGTCGATCAGGTTCTGCTCCGACTTGTCGGTGTCGGAATCGAGCCCGAGGATGATGCCCGAGGTCACCTCGAGCCCGTAGGAGTTGAGCGTCGCGATCGCCTCGTACATCGGCACGGCGGCGTTGTGGGTCTTGTCGATGCCCTTGAGCGCGTCCGCCTCCGGCGTCTCGATGCCGACGAACACGGTCATGAAGTTGGCCTGCCGCATCAGCTCGAGGATCTCGGGCTGCTTGGCCATGTTCAGCGTCGCCTCGCAGGCGAACTGGAGCGGGTAGTTGTTCTTTTTCTGCCATTCCACGAGATGCGGCAGCATCTCGCGGGTGGCCTTGCGGTTGGCGATGAAGTTGTCGTCGACGAAGTAGACCACCGCCGGATGGCCGGGCTGGCTGACGATCCGATCGAGTTCGGCGCACATCTGCTCCGGCGACTTCAGCCGCGGCTGGCGGCCGTAGAGCTGCGGGATGTCGCAGAACTCGCAGCGATAGGGGCAGCCCGAGGAGAACTGAAGCGAGCCGATCAGGTAGCGCTTGAGCGGCACCGCCTCGTAGGCGGGCGCGGGGAAGTCGGCGAGCGCGAGCCGGTCCTTGGTGTCGAGCACCACCTGCTGGTCCGGGCGCGACAGGTCGCGGTCCAGAATCTCGATCAGGCGGTCGGTGGCGTCGCCGATCTCGCCGACATGGAGATAGTCGAAATCCGGGTATTTCTCGGGAGCGCCGGAGACGGAGGGACCGCCGAGCACCGCGACCTTGCCGGCGGCGTGCGCGCGGCGGCCGATGTCGTGGATCTGGCCCTCTTGGATGTGCATGCCGGAGACGAACACTGCGTCGGCCCAGGCGAATTCCTCCGCGGAGGCCGGCTTGATGTTCTCATCGACGAAGCGGCACTCCCAGGTCTCGGGCATGTAGGCCGCGATGACGAGGAGGCCTTGGGGCGGCATGAACGCCTTCACGCCGCCCATCAACGGGTAGGCGTGTGAGAACGTCCCGAAGGACGGCGTGTAGGCGGGGAAGACGCAGAGGATGCGCCGGCGGGACGAGATGGGGAGGGTGCAACGCATGGCGCCCTATCTAGCACAGCCGCAGGCGTTGGCCTCCCCCCTTTGGCGTCACGTTGCGGTGCGGCGCGTTGGACTGACGAAGGCGATCGGCGGGGCCGCCTCGCACTCCAGCGGCACGTCGATGATGCAGCGCAGGCCCTCGGGGGCGAAGTCGAGCCGCACGTCGCCGTCGAGCTCGCGGGCGATGCCGCCGGTGATGAGGCGGCTGCCGAAGCCGCGGCGGCGGGGCTGGGAGACCGGCGGCCCGCCCGTCTCGCGCCACTCGATATGCAGGCGCTCGCGGCCCGACTCGCCGCGGCCGACCCGCCACGTCACGCTGACGCGGCCCTCGTCGGTGGAGAGCGCGCCGTACTTGGCGGCGTTGGTGGTGAGTTCGTGCGCCGTCATGCCGAGCGCGAGCACGTAGCGCGGCGGCAGCTCCACCTCCTCGCCGATGAGCGTCACGTGGTCCTCGCCCGAGCGGTAGGGCGAGAGTTCGTTCTCCAGCACCTGCCGCAGGGGGGCGCGGGTCCAGTCGCGGCGCGTCAGCAGGTCGTGGGTCTTGGAGAGCGCCAGGATGCGGTTCTCCAACTGCACCACCTGCTCCTCGCCCCCGCGCGACTGGCGGGCGAGCGACTGCACGGTGGCGAGCGTGTTCTTCACCCGGTGGTTCAGCTCGTGCAGCATCGTGACCTGCTGCTCCTGCAACGCCTGACTCTTCGAGAGTTCGGCCTTCAGGCTCTCCTCGTGGCGCTGGAGGTCGGCGGCCATCCGGTCGAAGGCGCGGCCGAGCTTTCCGAATTCCGACGTGCCGGTGAGCCCGGATCGGACGCTGAGATCGCCCGCGCTCCAGGCGCCGGCCGCGTCGAGGAGCTGGCGCACGGGATGGCGGATGAAGCGGCGCCCGCCCCAGAGCGCGGCCAGCACCGCGAGCAGGGTGCCGAGCGCGATCAGCACGGCGCCGCGCCGGGTCGCGGCGTCGATGTCGGCGAAGGCGAGGTCGCGGTTCAGGCCCACCGCGACGGTGATGCCCTCCAGCGCCCCGTCCGGCCGCACCACGCCGGCGATGCGCCGGTCCCCGAGCAGGCCGGGAAGCTCCTGCACGCCACCCTCGGCGAGCGCCCGTTCGAGGCCGTCGGCGAAAGTCTTGGGCACGGCGCGGCCGAGCCACGCTTCGGTGTCGGGCAGGCGCACCAGCACGATGCCGTTGCGGTCGGTCACCGTGACGGTAGCGTCACGGGGCAGGCCGGCGCTGCCGAGGCGGCGGCCGAGCCATTCGGGATCGAAGCCGAGATTGATGAGGCCGTCGATGGCGCCCGAGGCGTCGTGCATCGGGTGGGCGAACTGGATCGTCGGCCGGCCGGTGCCGCGGCCGATCACGTATTCGCCGACCGCCGAGCTGCCGGTCTCCATCGCCCGCTTGAAGTAGCTGCGGTCGCCGAGCGAGTAGGCGCCGGGCGCCGCGCCGCGGCTGTTGCAGACGAGGGTGCCGTCGCGTTCGGTCACGACGATGATCTGCGAGCCCGAGATGCGCCCGGCGACCGCGCCGAGGAAGATGCTGCAGGCCGCCGCGTCGCGGTTCCGGATCGCGGGCTCCTCGGCCAGGATGTCGAGGGTCTGGCGGGCACCGTCGGCGAAGTCGGCGAGGTCGTCGGCGACCGCCTTGGCGCCGCGAAGGGCCGCCGCCCGCACCGCGTCGGAGCGGGATTCGCGCAGGGCCTGCTCGTTGTAGACCTGCACGGCGACCGCGGGCGCGAGCGCCAGCAGCACGAGGAGGAGGATGCGCCCGGTCAGGGTCACGGCGCGGACCCTTCCGCGAGCCGCGCATCGAGAGCTTCTGCCCCACCCATACCCGGTCGCTCCGCCGGTCGTCCGGCGACCGCCCCGCATGCGGGCCGATGCCCGGACGACATGGGTTAGCAAATCATGGGTTCAGGGCAACCGCGAGGCGCGATCAAAAGAAAGAGGGCGCCCGGCCTTGCGGCCGAACGCCCTCTTTCGGAGGTCCGTGGTTACGGATCGATCAGGCGGTGAGCACCGTCGAGGGCTCGACCTTCACCCCCGGGCCCATCGTCGAGGTGACGGCGATGCGCTGGATGTAGGTGCCCTTGGCGCCCGTCGGCTTGGCCTTGGCGACCGCATCGGCGAAGGCCTTGATGTTCTCGATGAGCTTGCCCTCATCGAAGGACACCTTGCCGACGCCGGCGTGGATGATGCCGGCCTTCTCGACGCGGAACTCGACGGCGCCGCCCTTGGCGGCGGCGACCGCGCCCTTCACGTCCATGGTGACGGTGCCGACCTTCGGGTTCGGCATCAGGCCGCGCGGGCCCAGCACCTTACCGAGACGGCCGACGAGCGGCATCAGATCCGGGGTCGCGATGCAGCGATCGAACTCGATCTTGCCGCCCTGGACGATCTCCAGGAGATCCTCGGCGCCGACGATGTCGGCACCGGCCGCCTTGGCGTCGTCCGCCTTGGCGCCGCGGGCGAAGACCGCCACGCGGACCGTGCGGCCGGAGCCGTTCGGCAGGTTGCAGACGCCGCGGACCATCTGGTCGGCGTGGCGGGGATCGACGCCGAGATTCATCGAGATCTCGACGGTCTCGTCGAACTTGGCGTTGGCCTTGGCCTTCACCAGCTTGATCGCCTCGTCGATGCCGTAGAGCTTGGCCGGCTCGATGCCCTCGCGGGCGGAGCGGATGCGCTTTCCTTCGCGTGCCATATCGCCCTCCCCTTACGCGACGACTTCGAGACCCATGGCCCGCGCGGAGCCACGGATCATCGCGACCGCCGAATCGACGTTGTCGCAGTTGAGGTCGGGCATCTTCTTCTCGGCGATCTCGCGGAGCTGCGCTTCCGTGATCTTGCCGACGGTCGGGCCCTTGCCGGGGGTCTTGGAGCCGGAGGCCGGCTTCTTGCCGATCTTCAGGCCTACCGCCTTCTTGAGGAAGAAGGTGACCGGCGGCTGCTTCATCTCGAAGGTGAAGGAGCGGTCCTGATACGCGGTGATGATCACCGGGATCGGGGTGCCCTTCTCGATCTGCGCGGTCTTCGCGTTGAAGGCCTTGCAGAATTCCATGATGTTGAGGCCGCGCTGACCGAGCGCGGGGCCGATCGGCGGCGACGGGTTGGCGGCGCCGGCCGGGACCTGAAGCTTCACGTAGCCCGTGATCTTCTTCGCCATGGGACTGCTCCCAATGTGTGCGCGTCCCCGCGCTGCCTAGGCACGGTCGGACGGGCGGTTGCAGGTCGCGGTGCGATCCGTGGACCCCGGAGGCGAAGCCGGGCGGATCTCCCGCGGATGGTGCCCCGCCCTAAGGCGGGGGCTTATCCGGCGAGGCCGGATTTCGGAGCGAGTGCCACAGTCGGAACCACCAACCGTGACGCTCGGGAAACTCTCGCAGGCTCATCCGGCCGGTGAGCAGGCACCAGAAGAAGCGGCCCACACACCACAGGAACGCGCCGGCGACGGCGAGACCGACGGCCCATTCCCGGTACAAGCTGTACTGAGACGCGGCCGTCAGGAGGGTCACGGCATCAGGCCTTCTCGACCTGCCCGTATTCCAGTTCGACCGGGGTGGCGCGGCCGAAGATCGAGACCGCGACCTTGAGGCGGGAGCGGGCCTCGTCGATCTCCTCCACCGTGCCGTTGAAGGAGGCGAAGGGACCGTCGGCGACGCGCACCGTCTCGCCGATCTCGAAGGAGACCGTGTGCTTGGGGCGCTCCACGCCCTCCTGCACCTGCCCCTTGATCCGCTCGGCCTCGGCGTCCGGGATCGGCACGGGCTTGGCCTTGTCGGCCCCGAGGAAGCCCGTGACCTTGGGGGTGTTCTTGATGAGGTGGTAGACCTCGTCGGTCAGGTCGCACTTCACCAGCACGTAGCCGGGGAAGAACTTGCGCTCCGCATCGACCTTGCGGCCGCGGCGCACTTCCGTGACCTTCTCGGTCGGCACCATGACCTCGTCGAACAACTCGGTCAGCCCGCGCTGGGCCGCCTGGTCCTTGATGGACTGGGCGACCTTGTTCTCGAAGTTCGAGTAGGCGTGGACGATGTACCAGCGCTTCGACACGGGTCTTCTCAACTCCTCGGCGTCCGGGGACGCCCGTAACGGTTCAGGCGCCGATGCCCAGGATCAGGCCGACGCCGATGCGCAGCACCTGATCGACGGCGACGAAGAACAGGCTCGCGACCACGACCATGATGAACACCATCACGGTGGTGATGGTGGTCTCCTTACGGGTCGGCCACGTGACCTTGCGGGCCTCGTCGCGCACCTCGCCGAAGAACTGCGCCGGGCTCGTCCGCTTGGGGGCGGGGCGCGCGGGCGGGGTCGGACGCTGGGGCGTCGTGGAGGCGGCTCCACGGGCGGGCGTGCGCGCCGCGTCGGCTTTCTTGGTCGCTTCGTTCGATGCCATGGCGCACTTGAGACGAAAAGGGATCCGGGAACCGCGGATCGCGGTGCGAGGACCCTTAAGGTCCGGCACCGACGACATCTGACGATCTCGGAATGGGCCCGCTCTAGCGCAAGAGATGCGGCTTGTCGATGGGCCGGGATGTCGGTGGGAAGTAAGGTGGAGGGCGCCCGTGGCAGGAGTGGAGGGACTCGAACCCCCAACCCCCGGTTTTGGAGACCGGTGCTCTGACCAGTTGAGCTACACTCCTACGGCGCCGGGGCGCGGCTCGCGTCATGCCGTAACACGGGCTGCGACGCAAGAGATTTGCGAGGGTGACGATTGCGCAGCCCTCGCAGGGCGGGCGCCGGGTCGGCACCCTGCCCTGTCGGGGTTCAGCCCGCGTCGCTGGCGCCCTGGCCCGCGAGCTGCGGGTCGCGGGTGGCCGGGCGCACCGGGCTCTCGGTGGCGGGCTTGCCGTCGAGCGCCTTCTGCACCAGCGGGTCCAGCCGGTCGCCGGCCTCGTCGGCATAGCCTTCGAGGTCGCGGCGCATCTTCGGCGTCCAGAACGCGACGATGTGATCGTGCACCCCCGCCACCGCCTCCCGCTCCGGGTAGGAGCGGAAGAACAGGGCGATCTGGTTGGCCATGCGCACCAGCTTGTCATTGGGATTCGTCGCGCTCATCGCTCGGCTCGGACTCTGTATGGATGGGGCCGTATTCCACCCCTCCCCCTCATCCTGAGGTGCTGCGAAGCAGCCTCGAAGGAGGGCTCCAGGGATCGCGCGGCGGGCTGGAGCCCTCCTTCGAGGCCTCCGCTTCGCTTACGCCTCTCAGATGAGGGGGATTGAGTGGGAGAGGCGAAAGCCGCCTCTCCCGTGAGGTTTATTCCGCGGCTTCCGCGATGCGCGTCAGCGAAAAGTCCTCTTCAAAAAACTTCGCCTGCCAGTCGGAGGGCCGGTTGGTGCGCCGGACTTGCACCGCCGTCACCTTGTATTCGGGGCAGTTGGTGGCCCAGTCCGAGTAGTCGGTGGTGATGACGTTGGCGCCGGTCTTGGCGTGGTGGAAGGTCGTGTAGACGATCCCCGGCTGCATCCGGTCGGTCACCTTGGCCTTCAGCGCGATGTCGCCGGACCGGCTCTCCAGGGCGACGAGATCGCCGTCGACGATGCCGCGCAGCTCCGCGTCGAAGGGGTGGATCTCCAGCACGTCCTCTTCGTGCCAGCGCGAGTTCTCGGTGCGCCGGGTCTGGGCGCCGACATTGTACTGCGACAGGATGCGGCCGGTGGTGAGGATCAGCGGGAACTTGCCCGTGGTCCGCTCGTCGGTGGCGACGTACTCGGTGATCATGAAGCGGCCCTTGCCGCGCACGAACCGGTCCACGTGCATCATGGGGGTGCCGAGCGGCGCCTTCTCGTTGCACGGCCACTGGATCGAGCCCATCTCCTCCAGCTTGGCGTAGGAGACGCCGGCGAAGCTCGGGGTGAGCGCCGCGATCTCGTCCATGATCTCGCTGGGGTGGGTGTATTCCATCTTGTAGCCCAGCGCGTTCGCCAGCAGCACCGTGCCCTCCCAGTCGCCGTAGCCGCCCATCGGGGCCATCACCTTGCGCACGCGGCTGATGCGGCGCTCGGCGTTGGTGAAGGTGCCGTCCTTCTCGAGGAAGGAAGCGCCCGGCAAGAAGACGTGGGCGTACTTGGCGGTCTCGTTCAGGAACAGGTCCTGGATCACGATGCACTCCATGGCCCGCAGGCCCGAGGTGACGTGATGGGTGTCGGGGTCGGACTGCGCGATGTCCTCGCCCTGGATGTACATGCCCTTGAAGGTGCCGGAGACGGCCTCGTCGAGCATGTTGGTGATGCGCAGGCCCGGCGCGTTGTCGAGCTTGGCCCCCCAGATCGCCTCGAAGCTCTCGCGGGTGGCGTCGTCCGAGACGTGGCGGTAGCCCGGCAGCTCGTGCGGGAACGAGCCCATGTCGCAGGAGCCCTGCACGTTGTTCTGGCCGCGCAGCGGGTTCACGCCCGCGCCCACCATGCCGATGTTGCCGGTGGCCATGGCGAGGTTGGCCATGCCCATCACCATGGTCGAGCCCTGGCTGTGCTCGGTGACGCCCAGCCCGTAATAGATCGCCGCGCGACCGCCGGTGGCGTAGAGGCGGGCGGCCTCGCGGATCGCCTGCGGATCGACGCCGGTAATGGCCTGCGCGGCTTCGGGCGAGTTGCGTTCCTCGGCGATGAAGCGGGCCCAGGACTCGAACTCGGCCAGATCGCAGCGCTCGCGGACGTAGTCCTCGGCGATCAGCCCCTCGGTCACGATGACGTGGGCGAAGGCGTTGACGAAGGCGACGTTGGAGCCGGGCTTGAGCGGCAGATGATAGTCCGCCTTCACGTGGGGCGACTTCACGAGGTCGATCTTGCGCGGATCGGCGACGATGAGCTTGGCGCCCTCGCGGATGCGCTTCTTCATGCGCGAGCCGAAGACCGGGTGACCGTCGGTCGGGTTGGCGCCGATGACGAGGATCACGTCGGATTCCTCGACCGACTTGAAATCCTGCGTGCCGGCGGAGGTGCCGAGGGTGGACATCAGGCCGTAGCCGGTCGGCGAGTGGCAGACGCGGGCGCAGGTGTCGACGTTGTTGTTGCCGAAGGCGGCGCGCACCAGTTTTTGCACCAAGTAGGCTTCTTCGTTGGTGCAGCGCGAGGAGGTGATGCCGCCGACGGAATCCCGGCCGTACTTGGCCTGGATGCGCTTGAACTCGCTGGCCGCGTGGTTGATCGCCTCTTCCCAGGAGACTTCGCGCCACGGGTCCGTGATCTTCTCGCGGATCATCGGCCTGGTGATGCGGTCCTTGTGCGTCGCGTAGCCGTAGGCGAAGCGGCCCTTGACGCAGCTATGGCCCTCGTTGGCCTTGCCGCCCTTGTAGGGCACCATGCGGATGACCTTGTCCCCCTGCATCTCCGCCTTGAAGGCGCAGCCGACGCCGCAATAGGCGCAGGTCGTCACCGCCGAATGGTCGGGCTGGCCGAATTCGTGGACCGTCTTCTCCTGCAGGGTCGCGGTCGGGCAGGCCTGGACGCAGGCGCCGCAGGACACGCATTCGGACTGCATGAAGTTGGTCGGGCCCGCCGCCACGCGCGAATCGAAGCCGCGGCCCTCGATGGTGAGGGCGAAGGTGCCTTGCGTCTCCTCGCAGGCGCGGACGCAGCGGTTGCAGACGATGCACTTCGACGGATCGTAGGTGAAGTAGGGATTCGACTCGTCCTTGGGCAGGTAGCGCTCGGAGGTCGGCCGGACGTGGTTGTCGCCCTCATAGCCGTAGCGCACGTCGCGCAGGCCCACCTGGCCTGCCGTGTCCTGCAGCTCGCAATCGCCGTTGGCCGCGCAGGTCAGGCAGTCGAGCGGGTGGTCGGAGATGTAGAGCTCCATCACGCCCTTGCGGAGGCGATGCAGCTTGTCGTTCTGGGTGTGCACCACCATGCCGTTCTCGGCCGGTGTGGTGCAGGAGGCCGGGGTGCCGCGGCGGCCCTCGATCTCGACGAGGCACATGCGGCAGGAGCCGAACGGCTCCAGCGAATCGGTGGCGCAGAGCTTCGGGATCTTGGTGCCCATCTGCATCGCGGCGGCCATGACCGAGGTGCCCGCGGGCACCGTCACGCTCTGCCCGTCGATGGTCAGGCTCACCGTCTGCTCGGAGAGCCGGATCGGCGTGCCGTAGTCGATTTCCTTGATGAGGGTCATCGGGGGCCTCCTCACTCGGCCGCGACGGGCAGATCGCCCATGCGCCGGAAGTCGTCGGGGAAGTTGGTGATCGCGCTCATGACGGGCATCGGCGTGAGGCCGCCCATGGCGCAGAGCGAACCGTCGGTCATGACCTCGCAGAGGTCGGCGACGAGCTTGAGGTTGGCCTCGGGGCGGATGCCCGCGATGACCTTGTCCATGGTCTCGACGCCGCGGGTCGCGCCGATGCGGCAGGGGGTGCACTTGCCGCAGGATTCGGTGGCGCAGAACTCGAAGGCGAAGCGGGCCTGACGCGCCATGTCCACGGTGTCGTCGAACACCACGATGCCGCCATGGCCGACGAGGCCCTTCTTGGCCGCCATCGCCTCGTAATCGAGGGGCGTGTCGAGCAGTTCGTCGGGGAAGTAGGCGCCGAGCGGGCCGCCGACCTGCACCGCGCGCACCGGCCGGCCCGAGGCCGTGCCGCCGCCGAACTCCTCGATGACCTGACGGACGGTGATGCCGAAGGCGTACTCGATCAGGCCGCCGTGCCGGATGTTGCCCGCGAGCTGGATCGGCAGGGTGCCGAGGGATCGGCCCATGCCGTAATCGGCGTAAGCCTTGGCGCCGTGCTCCAAAATGTAGGGCACGGCCGTAAAGGTCATGACGTTGTTGACCAGCGTCGGCTTGCCGAGAAAGCCCTTCAGCGCCGGGATCGGGGGCTTGGCCCGGACGATGCCGCGCTTGCCCTCCAGGCTCTCCAACAGTGAGGTTTCCTCGCCGCAGATATAGGCGCCGGCGCCTAAGCGGACTTCGAGGTGGAAGGCCTTGCCCGAGCCCAGGATGTCGTCGCCGAGCACGCCGGCCCGTACGCCGTTGGCGATGGCCGCGCGCAGCGTCTTGAACGCCTGCGGGTATTCGGAGCGGCAGTAGATGTAGCCCCGCGTCGCACCCGTCGCGACGGCGGCGATGGTCATGCCCTCGATCAGATTGAAGGGGTCGCCCTCCATCATGATGCGGTCGGCGAAGGTGCCGGAATCGCCCTCGTCGGCGTTGCAGACCACGTATTTCTGGTCCGACTTCGCCAGCATCACCGTGTTCCACTTGATGCCCGCCGGGAAGCCGGCGCCGCCGCGCCCGCGCAGACCCGATTCGCGCACCGCCCCGACGATGCCCTCGGCCTCCAGCTTCAGCGCGGCTTCGAGGCCGCGGTAGCCGCCATGGGCCCGGTAATCCTCGACCGAGACCGGATCGACCACGCCGCAGCGGTGGAAGGTCAGCCGATGCTGACGCGCCAAAAACGGAATCTTTTCGGGGTCTCCGAGGCGCAGCGCGTGGTCGCCGCCCTCGACGAAATTCGCGTTGAGCAGGCCCTCGACATCGGCCGGCGTCACCGGGCCGTAGGCGATGCGGCCCTCAGGCGTGCCGACTTCGACCATCGGCTCCAGCCACAGCATCCCGCGGGTGCCGGTGCGGACGATGCGGACATCGAGGCCGCGGGCTTCCGCGCCCTTGTACAGGGCGCGGGCGACGCGGTTGGCGCCGAGCCCGAGGGCGACGGCGTCCTGCGGGACGTAGATCGTGATGCTCACGCCCGGGTCTCCTTCAGCGCGGCGTCGAGGGAATCGGCGGTCAGCCGGGCGAGCGGCTCGTCGTCGATGAGGGCGGCGGGCGCGTTGGCGCACAGCCCCAGGCAGTAGACCGGCTCGACGGTCACCCCGTCGGCGCTGGTGCCGTGCCAGTCGCAGCCCATGCGGGACAGGATCTCGCCGTGCAGCCGGTCGGACCCCATCGCCTGGCAGGCCTCGGCCCGGCACAGCTTGACGTGACGGTGCCCCTGCGGCGGCTCGCGGCGGAAGTCGTGGTAGAAGGTCAGGCAGCCATGCACCTCGGCGCGCGACAGGTTCAGCGCGTCGGCGATCAGGGGCACCGCTTCGGCATCGACGTAGCCGAAGGTCTCCTGGAGCGCGTGGAGGATCGGGAGCGTCGCGCCCTCCAGCGATCGCAGCTCGGCGACGATGCCGGCCGCCCGCGCGGCGTTCCAAGGCTCAAGAGGGGCCATCGTTTTCCTGCCCAGATTGGTCTCGTTCTTGGAACCGATCCAACCAAGGGAGGCACTAAAGTTCAATCAAGCAGTCGTGTGGATCGACAAAATTTTTCGATCAATGGCGTGCGGTTGCGCTGCAAAAGCATGGCAATATGCTTCAAATTTTTTTGAGACTGGCTCAAAAAGGTTTGCCGGGCGCAGTTCGGAACTTTTCTGCCGAGCGGTCGGGCGGAGGGACACGTGATTCCCCAAGGTGCTGCGGCTACTCGGGTTATGCGCCGTTCTGCCGATGATCGGGGCCGCTTATGCTCTTGGCGCCGGTGACGGCGGCGGCCCGAAATTCCTGCCGCTGACCGGTGAGCCGCGCGCAGGTCGGTCGGCATTCGGCGGCTTTGCCATGCCGATGGAGCAACCCTATCGGCAGGATCGTGCAGGTCTCGGAGCCCTTCCGGCGGGGGCGGATGCCGGAGTGGATCGACCGGAAGCCGTCTCAATCCACCAGCGCGGCGTAGGTCAGCACCCGCAATTCCCGCCGCAGCGGCAAGGCCGAGGACGGGACGAGCTGGGCCTGGAGCACCACCGCCATGTCCTCGGCCGGGTCGATCCAGAACGAGGTGCTGGCGACCCCGCCCCATGCGACCTCGCCCGGCGTGCCGACGATCTGCGCGGCGGCCGGATCGAGCATCACCGAGAAGCCGAGGCCGAAGCCGATGCCGGCATAGGACGATTCGGCGAAGCGCGGCTGGCCCATCGCGGCGAGGTCGCCGGGGAGATGGTTCATCAGCATCAGATCGACGGTCTTGCGCCCGAGAAGCCGCACGCCGTCGAGGGTGCCGCGGTTCAGGATCAGCCGGCAGAAGCGGAGATAGTCGTCCGTGGTCGAGACGAGCCCGCCGCCGCCCGAGGCGAGCGGCGGCGTCCGCAAGAACTTGCTGTCGGCGCTGTCGTCGTAGAGCCGCAGCTTGCCCTCGCGGTCGAAGATGTAGTTGGCGGCAAAGCGCGGCTGCTTGTCCTCCGGCACCGAAAAGTCGGTGTCGTGCATGGCGAGCGGGCGCAGGAGGCGCTCCCGCATGAACGCGGCGAAGTCGAGCCCGGAGACCACCGCGACGAGGTGGCCGAGGACGTCGGTGGCGACCGAATAGTTCCACTCGGCGCCGGGCTGGGCCAGCAGCGGCTGCTGCGCCAGCCGGCCGACGAGGTCGCCGAGGCTGAGCTTCGAGGTCTGGAAGTCGATCTCGTGGGCGCGGTAGAGCGCATCGACCAGCGTCGCCTCCATGAAGCCGTAGGTCAGGCCGCTGGTGTGGGTGAGGAGGTCGCGGATCGTGATCGGGCGGAGCGCCGGCACGGTCTCGAGCTTGGCCCGGTTGCCGCCGACCATCACCCGCATCTCGGCGAATTCGGGCAGGAAGCGCGCGACCGGATCGTCGAGCTGGAACCGGCCCGCCTCGTAGAGCATCAGCACCGCGAGCGAGGTCAGCGGCTTCGTCATCGAGTAGATGCGGGTGATGGTCTCGGCCGTAAACGGCTTCTGCCGCGCGAGGTCGGCATGGCCGTGGGCGCGGAAGAACGCGGTCTTGCCGCCGCGCATCACCGCGACCGAGAGCCCGGCCAGCCGCCCCGTCTCGACATAGCCGCGCATCCACGCATCGACCCGCTCCAGCCGGTCGGGGCACAGGCCGACGGCCTTGGGATCGGTCTCGACCGGCATGGGCGGCTCCTTGCGTAAGTGTCGTCGCGGCCGGTGTAGCGGCCACGGCCTGATCGGCGCTAGAGGCGTGGGGGGCCCCCCCCCGGGGGGGGGGGGGCGGGGGGGTTTTGTTTT